>DATNOY010000627.1:0-4358 GCA_036703495.1 Coleofasciculaceae cyanobacterium | reverse complement strand
GATCTGAACTCTCTGTGGGCTGCGCGTTGCGCCCGAACTGGGTATCCGGATTGGGTGCTGCCCCTATCGCTTCGTCGTCAGATGCTGCCATGCCTCATCAAAGGCGACTTTTGCCCGTTCCCCTGCCTGAGCAATATTTTGTTGTAAACTAGCCCACTGGTCATGGAGAAACTCAGTGGCCTCGCGCAAGGCATGGTGATCGTGGTTCCCTGATGCAGCCAGTTCATCGTGGACGGCGTTGACCTTGATGCGAACCCTTTCCGGTTGGTCGTGGGGAGAAATGAGGTCGTGTAGGCGATCGTCAATCACTTGGACTAGATGTTGCACCTGTTGCGACTTCTCACTCAAAAACCCTTGTAGTCCTTCTGATTCACTCCTCAGCTGCTTCTCGGTGCCTGCTGGAATTACCATCCGCTCGATCGCGATCTCTGGCACATCCTCGGGATACAACACGGCCCGCCCACCAAACTGTTCCGCAATGTCTCCAGCCAGAATGTAAGCCACAACCTCTCCGCTATGCCAATCGAACAGAAAATCTTCTACCCATCCCAGGGGTTCTGCCAAAGCAGATTGGACAGGCAGATGATGGAGTGGATGCAGGTTCAGCGGCGCATCCACTACTAAATCTCCGTAAGTTGATAGGGCATAGGTACCAATTCCCGCAATCTGCTCCAGGGGCAGATAGCCTACCGTACTAGACAAATAAGCAATTTGTCCTGACTCATCCAGCCATACCTCTTCTACTTCGCCTAAGTGCGTCGCTGTAGCGCCATCCATTGCAATTAAGCCCAGGATTTGACTACGTCGGACAACATTTAGCATAAGATTGCCTCCTTTTGAGAGCCTGAGGATGCTGAGAACCTGAGGATGCTGAGAGCCTGAGGATGCTGAGAACCTGAAGGATGGGATGAGGAACGGGAGCTTGCCAGCCTTAAAAACTTTGTAGGGTGCGTCAGGGAAGGATAACGCACCCTAGCAGGGATCTAGCTAACGTTCACCTTTACGGTTTTCCGCTTTTCTGCCTCAACTTTAGGCAGGGTCACGTTCAAGATCCCATTTTTGTATTCAGCCTGCACTTTGTCAGTTTGAATATGCGCAGGTAGAGGAAGCCGGCGCTCAAATTTGCCATAGCGAAATTCTGAGTGCATCACGCCTTTTGCTTCGGTCTTGGTTTCAGACTTGCGTTCGCCCGTAATCGAAATCGAGCTCTCACTGGTTTCAATACTGAGATCCTTGGCTTCCATTCCCGGAATTTCTAGTTTGAGATGAATGGTGTCATCCGTTTCTTCCATTTCTACCGAAGGGACAAAAGCCAACTCTTTAGTACCGCCATTACCGCCATAGGTGAGCCGCTCAAACAGACGGTTCATCTCCCGTTGCAGATGTTCCATCTCCCGGAAAGGCTCCCAGTGCGTCATTTCTTTCAGGGGTTCCCATTGTACAATCGCCATGATCATGACCTCCTCTTGTAGATGTGTCTTATAGATGTGTATAGTGTCGATGTGTATAGCCGTGTGATGCCGGAGCAATGGAACCGGTATCGTTTAAAACATGAAATCATTCAGAATCAGTTACCGATAAGATGGTGCTTACCGATAAGCCTGACTGTACTGGCTTGCAATCCTTCGTCACCCTCCTCTTCGGCAAACCGGACTTCTTGTCCAATTTTGAGTTGGCTGAAATCGGCATTGATCAAACTATTTTGATGAAAGTAAACTTGATGACCGTCAGCAGCCTCAATAAAGCCGTACCCTTCATCTAATAACAAATTTGCAATGCGTCCGTGGGGTGGAACTGCGTGTGTCTTCACATCCCCACGCTGACGCTCAGCGTATTGCCTCAGTTCATGCTCTGCACTCTCAAAGGCATCTCGAATGGTAACGTAGAGGTCTTCGTGAGCTTGATGTTGGGGTGAACCTCGGTTAATAACCAATTCGCCACCAGGTACAGTCAAATCAATTCGCACATGGTAAAGATTACCCTTGTGATGGTGTTGATGCGGAGCTTCAACCATGACTCGACAGTCCATAATCCGATCGTAGAACTCATTCAATTTCGCTGTATGTTTGCGAATGTCGTCTTCGATCGCTGCTGATGGTGAGATATTTCGCAATGTAATTTGGGGTGTTAATTGCATGATATCCTTGCCTCATTTGATCATGCTACTTTAGGTGCTGTAGATTGCACTGCATGTACCTGCAACCCCTCCACCATTCATACCAATATATTCAGGAAATTTGCTGACTCATGAATCCTCCTATTCATAACACTAGGAGAGAAATCTGAGGAAATTGTGAGGTAGTGATTGTGTGCACTTGCTGCCTTGATCAAAGTTGTCAACCATAAAAAATGCAGCTATTACCTTGGTAACAAAATATCTTGGATGTATGCCCGCTCAAAATACTCGCTGGATTGGTTAGAAGTGCCGATTCCACTCCAGCTTGCGCCACAAAATTGAAGTGTATTGCAGTGTTTGGACAGGCTTTAAATGTCAAACTTTAAAGCGTAGTGAACGAGTTAGAAAAGTATTGTTCTTTTTCTTTTCTTAGCTTTTAACTTTTGCCTGTCCTCAGGCATTTTTATGGCGTTGTGTCTTAAAACTTTTATTTAAAGAAAGCAGTCCTGAGAAAACCCACAAGGGGTTTGGGGACTTTGTCCCCAAGGAGGGGCACTGCCCCCTCCACCTCCTGCTCACCGATCCTTTGGGATGGCTATAGAGATTTAATATTTGGTATAAATAAGATTAAAAAACTCTCCTCAAATTAATCTTGAATTAATTTTGGGAGAAGCTTTTTGGGCATCTGAAAGTCGTTGAATGATCTGGATATTTTTTGAGGTTGGACTATAACTTAGCACCTAAGGAATATTCCAATGACATAGCTCCGCTGCAGCTCTCATGCGAGGTGTGCTGTATTGATAAAATCCATCCAGATTGAGCAAAGCTCGATGGAATAGAATCCAGTCCGTTTTTTCACCCGCCTCGTTAACATTTCGAACAATAGTCACTTGATTAAGCGTCAAATGCTGTTCTAGATCCCAGGTAAACGCAGACTCAGGAATATGCTCCCACTGATTCCCTACCCAGGATATCGCTAAAGCTTCGCCCGAAATCAGATTACCGTTCACCGTACCTCTGATGCAGATAAAATTATCTGAGTGCGGATAGCCGTAATACCCGTCAATGCGATCGCTTTGTTTCGCAAAGTTGAAACAAACTCCTGCCCCAACATGCCAATCGCTAGGTTCAGGTTGACTGCAAAATTGATAGCTCCCATCAGCTAAGGTGGCAAGCAATGGAGTTGGCGCTGTGCCATTAGCCGATCCCGATGCAGGTTGAGCGGCTATCATCATGCCAGCAGGATCAAGCACCTGCCGCTCACGACCTTGAAATGGACGATAGCCAGTGAGTGTACCTCCTAATAAAACTAGACAGATCACACCAATCTTTGAGCGATAACTGCTAGTCAACATCGGGGTTCCTCCAAGTTCAAGCAGAAAAGCCGCAGGGTCGGGGCTGCTAGCCGAGGACAACCTGCCCAGTGGCTCCCCTGCATCCTGTCGCGGCTATGAGGCTAGTCATCCAGTCCTATCCAAATACTGCCTTCTTCGACGCGGGTTGGAAAAACCTTCATCGCCTTTTCTTTGGAAACCATAGCTAGAACTCGTCCCACACCGGGCGGCCAGGGACTCCAGTCTTTAACATCTCCACTTTGCAGGTCAAAGGCACTATGATGCCAGGGACAGACGATCGCATTGTCTGGTGAGATTTTACCCCCTTGCAACGGTAGCTTCATGTGAGGACAGGCATTCTCCATGGCATAGATCTGCCCTCCGTGGTGCAGGAGCAAGATCGCCCGGTTATCCACTTTCACCACCTGCCGCGCATCCTGGGGAAGCGCCTCTTGAGCAAGAACCTTAACCCAATTCATACCCACCTCCCAAAACGATATTGATGGTGCTTCAGACGTGGATAGAGGGGGTGTGGGGAACTCTGTCCCCCATAAGGAGGCACCGCTCCATAAACCCCAATACTTCTCGGATAAGACTCGATCCCCCTACATCCCCCTTAACAAGGGGGACTTTGAAAGGCTCGGTTCCCCCTTTTTCAAGGGGGGCTAGGGGGGATCTATACACAGGAAACGGCTTAACCGAAAAGTATTGCCATAAACCCCATCTATAGACTTAATTAATAGACTTAATTAACTGATCGGACTCATTCCACCTTCATGGCTACCGGCACTGCGTCACCTGCGGATAGAACGATAGGGAAATGGTGCGTATTAGGCGCACGCATAGCTTGGATGCCCAATGTTGCTCGGTTGAGCAGATCAGCCTCCGTCCTCACTACAGCCCCCTGA
>DATNOY010000626.1:0-2116 GCA_036703495.1 Coleofasciculaceae cyanobacterium | reverse complement strand
ACGGTTCATAGTGGGCAACAGTACATTCCACCGAACGTGGGTGCGAAGTTGGCACAGCGAGTGAGCCATCCAGAACTGACCGATCGTGAATTAGAAATCCTTCAGTTAATTACTCAGGGAATGAGCAATCTAGAGATTGGTGCTGCTTTACACATTACTGAAAATACCGTTAAATCAACCGTTAACCGCATTTTAAGTAAATTGGGAGCTAAAGATCGTACCCAGGCAACGATCATTGCCCTAAAGCGAGGAATTGCTAATTTATAAGTCTTTACTGGTCACGCTGTTTAATCAGTTCTGTAGCAAAAAATCAGACAAATTTAATTACAAAGAGTTTTGTATCTCTTCCTGCATCTATCCACAATATCTGTTGTTTAATAAAGGATATATTGCACCTAACATAATCACACCGATGACTATTGCAATTGCTCTAACTGTGCTCTGAGTTTTGACACAAGCGGTTGTTTTAGTGACCTCGCGGTCATCGCTGGTTCGGTTCAACCAAACCTGTCAAACGTGCGGCTATCAGATTCCACCGATGGAGCGTTCCCCAGCATTCCACGATTGCCCAGGATGCACTCGCTTGTCTAGCCTTAGTGACTCACTGCTCCGCTTGTAGGCTTTACTTTTTTGAGTAGCAGCACCAGCAGCGCAGCCGCAAACAGCGTCATGCCCATGAATAGGAAGCAGTCGTTGAAAGACTGGACATTCGCTTCTCGGCGAACAATGGTTGCGATTTGAGCAACTGCTTGGTTGTGCGCTGTCACCGGATCAGCCCCTTGATTGGTAAAAAACTGCGTCAGTTGGTCAATTCGATCGAGCGTAATCGGATTGGAGAGGGAGACATTATCTACTAAACGATTGGAGTGAAATCGTTCCCGCCGCGATTGCAGTGTGCCTAAGATGGCAATACCGACTGAGCCGCCCAAGTTCCGGCCCATGTTGTAAATGGCTGAGGCAGAGCCAATCTGTTTGGGTTCAATACCCGCCGACGAAATACTGGAAAGTGGTGTCAGGAGCAGGGGTTGCCCCAAGGCTCGCACAATCTAGGCTGGAATCAATTGATCGATTCCTGTGTCGTGAGTCATATAAGAGTTCATAAAACAACTGATGCCAAATAGCGATAGTCCAACGGCGACGAGCAACCGCAGGTCAAACCGCTTCATCAGCTTGGGCACAAACGGCGTAATGAACAGCTGTGGAATGCCTGCCCAGGCAATCGTCTCACCAATTTGTACGGCGTTGTACCCCTGCACCGTTGAAAGATAAAGCGGCAGAATGAAGGTTGACCCATACAAGCCAAATCCCAGCGCCAGAGTAATCACAATTGCCAAGCCAAAGTTCCGTCGCCCCAGAAGTCGCAAATTGAGCAACGGTTGCTTGCGCGTAAACTGAATCACCACAAACAACGGCAGCATGATGGCTGCAATGATGGCTGCGTGCTGAATCTCCTCAGAGCCAAACCAGTCTTTGCGATTGCCTTCATCGGCAAAGAACTCGAAGGAGGCAAACCCGATCGCCATCGTGATAATGCCCCACCAATCACCGTTTCGCAAAAGATTGAGCTGCATCGGACTGGAGGCTAACCCATACCAAACTCCAGCAATCAGCAATAGACCTGGAATGAGATTGAGATAGAAAATATACTCCCAACCGTAATTGTCTGTAAGCCAGCCGCCAATCGTGGGACCAATCGAGGGTGCAAAAGTTGCTGTGATGGAGAATAACGATAATCCAATCGGTTGCTTAGAGGGGGGAAGCGTGATCAGAATCACAGTAAACGCCATTGGGATCAGCACGCCTCCGGTAAATCCCTGTCCTGCACGCAACAAAATCATCATCGGCAAATTGATGGCAAAGGCACAGGCGATCGAAAACATCAAGAACAACGTGGCATTCACCAGCAAATATCGCCGCACCGAAAACACTTGCGCCAGCCACCCCGTCATGGGAATCACGACAATTTCAGCCACCAGATAGCCCGTTGAAATCCAGGAGCCTTCATCAATGGTGGCACCCAACGCGCCGGTAATATCTTTGAGGGAGGCATTCGTCACCTGAATATCCAGCACTGCCATGAATGCCCCCAGCAGGGTTGCTATCACCCCCACCCACT
>DATNOY010000625.1:0-3694 GCA_036703495.1 Coleofasciculaceae cyanobacterium | reverse complement strand
GTAGGAATGGCTGCCCCATAAAAGGAGGCAGTTGCCTTGATGCTGGGCAGAGTTGCAGCCAGATACGCTACATGTCCGCCAAAGCAAAATCCAATGCAGCCGATCGCCTCTGGTCTGACTGTGGGCAGCGTCTGGAGGTAGGCGATCGCACTCTGGATATCCGATAGCAGCTGATCTGCTTGGGTCTGGTCTTTGTATAGTCGCCCTTGCTTGACTTCTTCTGGACTGTAGCCGACCTCAAAGCCGGGAGCAAGGCGTTGATAAATCGCAGGTGCGATCGCCACATATCCAGCTTTGGCCAACCGTTCTGTAACCTCGCGAATGTGGGCGTTGACGCCAAAAATTTCTTGAATCACGACGATCGCCGGAAAGGAACCTTGCCCTACCGGTTCTGCCAAATAGGCATCAATTTGTAGCGATCCATTCGGAACTTTGACATGCGCGGTTCGGATTTGCGCAGTTTGGATTTGCTCAGTTTGGATTTGCTCAGTCATCTTTCACCTCATTATTACTGCCCAATTACTGCCCAATTACTGCCCAATTACTGCCTAATTAGTGACCAGTTCATGTCGCCCCAACTGGTTCGGACAAGCTCTATGGATTCAGCCCCGAGTTAGAAACCTTTGCTTTCATGTTCCCACACTCTTTGCGGAACGGGGGGCGGAACAGGGGCGGAACGGGGGCGGCTCTACCCCCGTCTGGAAATCACAGCTACTGGGCCACCGCCTGCCGGCCCTTGATGTTCACTGCCACCTGACACATAGACACTGGGGTCTTGAACCACCGAAGCGACGATCGCGCCCACCACGGCCCGAGCCATGCGGGTATGGCTAATGTCAGAATCATCAAGCATCGTGTGGCGCTGCCCCAAGATCAAGCCCGATGGGTCAGCCTCAGCTTTGGCAAACACATTCACGACTTGCGATCGCGGCATGCCAGTACGATCGATCGCCTGCTGCACCGCTGCGGCATCCAGCGCATGCCGCATGACGCTGTGCTGAATCACAAAAGGACTTGCCGAGTGGGCAGCATTCCCCAAGACGAGAATTTCGCAATTGCGTAACTCTACCCCTGCCGAAGTGGAAGCAATCGCCGAGTACAGCCCATAGTTGTTGCAGATATCGGCTTCAGAGAGCTGGTGGCGCGCCACTTCCCCCACTGCCACCGCCACACCCAGCGCCGCCGCCCCCCGTGAATAGGACATCGACTGATAGCTATTGCGAACGCGCAGAGGGGGATCGCCCGTCTGGATGGCTTGAGCCGCAGTCACCAGCGGGCACTTGATTTGGACAAAATGCACCTCTGATTTGTCCAGCCCTGCCTCAGCGATCGCCGCTTCCACGGCTGCCGCTACCGCATCAACCATGCTGAGTCTGCCAATTTCTTCCGGCAAAAAATCTCGGGTTCGGCTGATGCCTACGACTAGTCCCCAATGGCGTGGAGTATCAGGAGCGGCGGCTTCGCGCGTAAAAATGGTGAGATGGGGGCTGAGCACCCCTTCTGTGCCGCCAGACATGACATAGACAATTTGCTGGGCTACGGGTCCAACCTGGGATTGCAAATAGCCCTTCAGCGTTTGGACGGCAAACCCCCGCGTAAAGTCATTGACACAGCCATTACCCTCAGTTTTGCCCAAGATGGCCACAATATTGGCCGGATCTAACTGCCGACTTTCTACTAACGCCTTTAGCGCCGTGAGATCGTCTGGACTGGCTTGAGAAACTTTGAAAACTCCTACTTTCATGGCTCCTGAGGGTAAAGAATCAGCGATCGCCACTCAATAGCATAAAAAGCATGGAATAATCAAGAACTCGAAGGATATTATCTATACAGTCCCTGTGCAATAAAATTTACCCTGAAATGCTTAACGCGGGGCTTCACAACTTACTAAGGAAATGAATTGAGTAAATGCTTCACCCTGCAGTCTCAGCCTAAACTCATTCCAGCGGAACCCTAATCCTGGAAAATCATAGTCATCAGATGTAGGCAACCTTACTCAACTTAAACAGCCGATTTACTCAATCAAGCGCTAGAGTCGTGGAGGCTCCGATGGTTCGGTTCCATATTCAACCTGATAGTGATATTCCTGCATCTTCTCAGCTCTATAACCAGATTCGGTTTGCGATCGCTTCACGGCAATATCCACCGGGGCATCGGTTGCCCAGCACACGGCAGCTAGCCATGGAAACGGGGCTACATCGCAACACCATCAGCAAAGTCTACCGTCAGCTGGAAGAAGATGGCATTGTCGATGCTCAGGCCGGCTCCGGCATTTATGTGCGGGCCCAAGGCGATGAAGGGGGTGGCAAAGGGCGATCGCCGCTGATTGATCAACATCCTGAAGCCCATCGGCTGGTGCAGCACAGCTTAGATGAACTGCTAGGGCAGGGCTGTTCTCTAACGCAAGCCCGGGAACTGTTTCTGGCTGAAATTGACTGGCGCTTACGGTGCAGTGCGCGGGTGCTAGTTACGGCTCCTAGCCAAGACATTGGCGCAGGTGAACTGATGGTGCAAGAGCTAGAACAAGCGCTTAATATTCCGGTGCAGCTGGTGCCCATGGAAGAACTGTCTCAGGTGTTAGATCAGGCGCGCTCTGGCACAGTCGTGACGAGCCGTTATTTCATTGGAGAAGCTGAGGCGATCGCGTCTCCCAAGTCGGTTCGAGTGATTCCAGTCGATATTTACGACTATGCTCAAGAAATTCAGAAGCTGCTGAAATTACCCCATGAGAGCTGCTTGGGTCTGGTTAGCCTCAGTTCAGGGATTCTGCGGGCCTCCGAAGTGATTGTGCATAGCCTCCGCGGAGAAGGCTTATTAGTGATGACGGCTCAGCCTAATGATCCTTATCGGCTCAATGCGATCGTTCGCAGTGCCCAGACGATCTTCAGCTTTGATCAGGTGAGCTGCAATGCGGTTAAAGCGGCGGTTCATGCCGCGCGCGAGGATCTGATCCGGGCTCCCCAACTCATGTGCTGCGAGAATTACATTGGCACAAAATCGATTAGTTTGCTCAAGCGGGAGTTGGGTCTAGAGTAGAGACGCAGCATTCGGAAACTCAGCGCACCGCCAGCCCTGGTTCCCGAATGCTTTGCCTTAACTTAACCCTATGAACCAACGGCCTGAGGGAGCCGTAAGAACTGCCGGATGTGCTGTAAGTAAGTCTCTGCATCTTCCAGCATGGGAAAGTGGGCTGTGTTTGCCATCGTCACTTGATGAACCTGCTCGTTCATCGCGGCAGCCCGTTCCCCTAACTCAGGCGGAATAATTTGGTCATATTCGCCTGAAATCAGCAGCGTTGGCACTTTTAATTGCGCAAATTCCTGGGGCATTTCCTCAGCCGCTCTTTGGCTAACGGCTGTATACACGGTGCCCATGGCAGCTTCCTGATCTGCCGCCAGATAATCTTCCAGGAATGCTCGCTGGGCTGCTCCAGGAATAGAGCGCCGCAAGAAACGCAGCATAAAGAGGCGATCGACTGTCGGAATTTTTAGCAGCCAACCTGGACGAAAGCCCACAACATATTTACTGGCTTGGTGGAAGAGCTTAAAGGCTCTCTCATCATATTCAAATACTCCACTACAGGTAAGAATCGCCCGCTCAACATACTCTGGATAGCGGTTAATAAATAGCACAGCGACTGAGGCCCCTGTGGAGTGGGCATTGAAATAGGCCCGTGGCACATTTAAGCTATCCA
>DATNOY010000624.1:0-3991 GCA_036703495.1 Coleofasciculaceae cyanobacterium | reverse complement strand
CGTATTGCTGAAAAACAGCCGTTACAGAGTCAATGGAAACCCGCTTGGCCTTGTATTTGCGAATGGCATATTGAATGCGCTCAATCAACGCCGACAGGTCAAAGTTACCAATCACATCCTGCCCTTCTGGATCAGGCGAAGCGTCCAGAATGAACAATTTGCCCTGATCGATCAGTTCTTGCAAATCCCAACCAAAGCTGCGAGCATTTTTAATGATATCGATGGGGGATTCTTCAAAGGTGACAAAGATACCAGGTTCATCAAAGTGAATGATGCCATGGTAAAGAAACTGGACAGCAAATAGCGTTTTACCTGTTCCAGAGGTGCCGCTGACCAGAGTGGTTCTGCCTACCGGCAATCCGCCATGACTGATATCATCAAATCCCTCAATCAGGGTACGAATTTTTTGAACCCCAGCGATTGTCGAGTCGCGCGGTTGTTCGTCCTGGTTTGCTTGGGTCATACGGTGTCGTAACCTTAGTTTAGAAAAATTGAGGTTTCAGCCTAAGACTTTATCACTGATAGGGGGGCAAAGAGGGGATGTTGGTAGGTTTAGGGCTGTTTCAGCGCCTACCGCTCAGCTCCCCCAAATATCCCCAGATATCAAAAGAGTTGCAGTTGCCAAAATAGCTGTAGCTATGGAAATTCCAGCCCAGTGCCATATTTTGCCATAGGTTTGGTGCTATATTCCATTGCAATGATCCCAAGGTCAGCCTGATCTCTATCTTGATTTCTATATCACAGTCCCAAAGCGGGTGTGAACAACCTGAAGCCAGAAAAAACTCAAGCCAAGCTAAGGGACTTTGTCCTTAAGCGGGACGCCCGCCTGTCCACAACTCATCTGCGACTGCTATAGCAATCCTAAATGATTTAACATCGGTTCGGTCGGGAAGATTCACCTCAATGTCCCTTTGCTCAGCCGTCCGGAACAACCTGATGATTCTAAAAGCTAACTGATTAGACCGGAAGCCCCCTCGCCAAGCGCTACAGTTCTAGAGCCTCATCTTCCTGAAGCTCGTCATAGAGGAGATCCAGTCCGATTAAAACCCGTTCGCGATCGCTTAAGTCTCCAATAATTTTACGGACGGGGGGCGGCAGAATCTTGGCTAGGGTGGGAGTTGCCAAAATTTTATCTTCTTCAGCGAGCTGAGGATTTTTTAAGACATCAATTACCTTGAGCGCATAAACGCCTTGAAATTCTTTATCGAGGATATTGTTTAATGTTTTAAGGGCGCGTACAGAGTTGGGGGTATTCCCTGCGACGTACAGCTTCAAGATATAGGTTTTCTTCAGGGGGCTCATAGACTCAACCGCCGTACTTTGGATTCTGTAATTGGGGATTGGAAGGCATCCTCAGCCGGTTCCATCACAATGAACGTATTATCGTACTGATTCTTTAGCATTTAGCATTATTTATTTAATATTCGTAGGTTAATCGCTGGATTTCGTGTTCAAAAGTAGTGAAGGATGGTGTGCATCGCTTCCCTAAGACTCGCGGGGAATAGAACGACGATACATTTCGCAAAGATGAGCGATCGTATCAATCAACGTTAAACGATAGTCTTGCAGGATGTCATCACTGCGCCCTTCTAGCTTAAGCTGCTTCGAAAATTCATCCATCAGATCCATATGAATTTCAACAATTTGAGCTACGGGAACATCTGCGAAAAAGGCGATGTTAGCAAAGTTATCTATCTTTTGATTTAGATCAGTTTCATTCGAGAAATAAGAAAGGACGATCTCGCGATAGTCAACCTTTAGCTGATGCAAAAGCTCTTGCTGCTGAGGCGGAGACATATGGCGAAGAAAGTTTTGAGGACTTCGCTTGTAATAGACACCCAAATAACCAAGCCGCTCCTTCAATTTTTTAGACAAACGCATTTGTTGCGTCTTAAAAGATTGCGCTGTTCCATAAGATTCTGCTGAGCCAGATACAACGGTCCCTCCAGATGAACTCATGGGAGAAAGCTGAATAAACTGACTAATAGCTAAATCGATTGCTGAAGCAATTTCGTTTAGCTGGGCAACGGGTATTTCTAAGGTGGCAAGATGATAATTAAACCGCTTTAAAGCTAGTTCGCCCGTAGTAGCCGTTGCTGAAACAGGCTGCGATATATCGGTTCTTAAAATAATAGTTGGAAAGAAAATCTGCTGTTGTAGAAGATACTCTAGGAGCGTTTGTAACGTCGAACTTTCCTGAAAGATGAAGCAGTCTATATGAAGATCTTCTTTCTTAAGAAACTCTAAAAATTGCGCTTCGGAGCTTAATTGAGTTAGTGTATAACGGCTTGTTCTTTTTGCATTGCAATCTGCTCCTAGATATTCTCTAAGAGATTGAACAAGCGGCTCAGAAGAACAAACAGTACAAATCGCTATCAAGCAACGCAAAACTTTCAGGGATTAACTAAGTAGGACAGACCAGCAAACACAGGATGTGCAATCTGCATCTGAATGTCAAGTTTCATAAAAATACTTAACACGCATTGTAATAGAAATTGTAATGGAAAATGCTCTTGCTTCAAGACCAATGTCGTCATAATTGAGAGAGTAGCCTGCGATCGACCCTCCTTAACCACCGTTCCCGCACTTAATTCCCAGTCATCCCAGCCTCAGAACTCTTCCCAGCGTACAGAATAGTTCAGCTATCTTGCAGGGGTTCATTCCTACTCAACTATGGAGGTCTACTAGCACAGTGCCATTGATAGTGCCATTGATGCAGAGACCTGCTTCCCTTGATCGAGGCAGTTCAGCCATAGCCAAATCTTAATCGACTCAGTGTCCTGCTTGCTATTCTTCGTCTTTGGGAATCTTCCCTCTGTAATTGCCAATGGATACGGCTTCACTCAGAGACTTTTTGATCGGCGTTCCGACTTGTGTCGAAACGGACTCTCTGATGAAAGTTTGGCAAGTCTTCCAAGAGGCAGGGTGCTTACATATCGTCATTGTGGATCAACAGCAGGTCGCTCTGGGCGTTTTGAGTCTACATCACTTTATCCCTCATGTCTTTGAGGCAGCAGCTCACTCAATCCCGCGGCGCTCGATCCCTCAGCAATCAATTCCTCAGCAATCAATCCCGCAAAAAAGCGTTCAGGCTCTGTGGCAGGAGACCCTCACTCAAGATCAGCCTTTACTAGAGCCGATCCTGACGCTGCCAGCAGACTGGACGCTAGAGCAGCTTCAGGCGCATTTACCAACCTATCTGCCCACAGTGGAGCAAGATTGGGGATTGGTCGATTCGCAAGGACATTATGTCGGGTTGCTCGATCGCCTACGCTTGCTGCAGCAGTTTGCTGGCGCTCCTGAGCGCGTTCCTCCCCTCGCGGACGCACCTGCTGCCATTCAAACTGAAGCGAGCGTAACGTTGATTGATCCGTTAGTTGACCTTCTGGAACGGCTACCCATTCCCCTCATGCTGCAAACCAGCACAGGGCGCATTGTGGCCCAGAATTGGGTCTGGCGGCGGCAGGTTGGCGAACTTCAAGATCCGGGACAGATTCGGCAAGAGGCCGCGCTGATTTTGGAAGCAATCGTCCCGACAGAGCACTATGCAGCTGTGACCAGCCGATATCCGGCTGCCGATGCCGCTCTAGCTCAACGGCAGTCCAATAGCTCAGAGCTGCCTGGTTTCTACACAGGCAGTTGGGATCGGGCGAGCAGCTTACTGAGCGGCACTCGCTATAGTGGGTCTTGCCAGCTCAGTACTGAGCCTAATGCTTGTGTTTGCACCTGTCCGATGAAGGATGGTCAGGATCGGGTGTGGCAGTTTGCCAAGATTTTAATGGGCAAGGTTCCGGCTGGGGTAGACCAAGACTATGCCAGCGAGTTAGCCGAGATGGCAACTGCGGATGCAGCAATGGCGCTGCCCTTTAAGCTGGCAACCTTGAATTCCCATCCTGATCCCAACTGGCGATCGCTGGTTCAAACCGAGTCGCTGTGGCTGGTGCTGGCGCAAGATATGACAGAGCAGCATCAGGTTGCCAAGGAGCTCTCT
>DATNOY010000623.1:0-3067 GCA_036703495.1 Coleofasciculaceae cyanobacterium | reverse complement strand
TAGCCTGCTATGTATGCCAATTTACAGCCCGGATGGGGAGCTATTGGGCGTAACGCAATTAGTCAACAAGCGGAGGCAAGGAGAATTTTCTGAGTACGATTCCGCCAGTTGGCCGGCAGCCCCGCCTGTTTTTCAGGCTAGCTTTGATAGCAATAGTCAAAAATATATGCAGGTATTTAACGCTCAAGTGGGGGTAGCACTGCACAATGCCAAACAATATGCCGCCCTGAAACAGCAGACCGAGAATCATCCTCAAAACGTTGTGCTGCAAACCCTGTCTATGCTGAATCAGGTTATGGACAATCAGGGGTTTGATGACATTTTGGATGCGACTCTGCGATCGATTACGTTGAAAATTGGCAAATCCCTGCGGGCCGATCGCACCACTATTTTTCTGCTAGATGAAGAGCGCAATGAGTTTTGGTCGATTGTGGCTGAGTCAGAGAGTAGTGAACGCTCCCTAGAAATTCGCGTTCCAGCCGATCGAGGAATTGTGGGAGAAGTGGCCAAAACCAAACAAACCCTCAATATTCCCTATGACTTTTACGATGACCCCCGTTCCAACACAGCCAAGGAGCAAGACAAACGTAATCAATACCGCACTTACACAATGCTGGCGATGCCGTTGCTCAATGAACAGGGCGAACTGATCGCGGTGATTCAGTTGCTCAATAAGCTCAAGCAGTCTACCCCTTCCGATTCCCCTTTGGCGAACCGCATCGACACGCAGGGATTTGTCGAGACCGATCAGCAGCAGTTTGCAGCGAACGCGCCCTTGATCAAAATGATTTTGGAGAGCTTTTGCTCCTATCACAAGACCGCTAGAGGACAGCGGGTGGCTGCTGCCCTGATGGCTGCCACGCGATCGGTCAGCCAAAGCAGCTTGGAACCGGAGGAAGTCCTGAGCTGCGTCATGGCGGCAGCTAAGGAGCTAATGAATGCCGATCGCGGCACGCTCTGGCTGCTAGATCAAAGCACCCATGAACTATGGACCAAGATTTCATTTGACGATGGCTCCAGTCGAGAAATCCGGGTAAGAGTTGGAGAGGGGTATGCAGGCAAAGTCGCAGAGACGGGGAAAGCCCTGAATATTCCCTTTGATTTGTACGACCATCCCGACTCAGCAACCTCCCAAAAAACCGATCAGAAGAGTGGCTACCGCACCTGCAGTCTCCTCTGCGTTCCAGTGCTCAACCCAGATGGCGAATTGATTGGCGTGACGCAGCTGATCAACAAGAAGCAATCTGACAATTTTCTCGATATCAAACCCCTATACGGCTCTGAAGTGCCTGACTGCTTTCACGCCAGTTTCACTGAAACCGATCAAAAATACATGCAAATCTTCAACAATCAGGCAGGGGTAATTCTCCAAAATGCCCAATTATTGAGTGCTATCCGGCGGCAGGAGCGCACGTTAAGAGGAAATTTAGAGACACTCTAATGACCTGCTACAGCAGATAATAGGGGCACGAAGCACAATGGACCTCTTGAGGAAATTTTCTTCACACCATCCTCAGCTTTTAATGAGATGGTTTGGAATAGCGTGTCTCTAATTCATCCCATGCAAGCCGGTACAGATATGAAAATTTTGTTAGTGGAGGATGATCAAGCCACTCGTGCCATTCTTGAGAATTCGTTGATTGCCCATCATTACAACGTTGCCACCGCAGTCGATGGTCACTCTACTTTGGATTTAGTAGAGAAGTTTGACTATGACCTGGTGCTGCTAGATGTTGGTATTCCTAAATTAGATGGGATTAGCGTTTGCAAACGGCTGCGGACAAAAGGATATCAGATTCCAATTTTGCTATTGACTGCCAAGGAACGGTCAACCGATCGCATTATGGGTCTGGATGCGGGGGCTGATGACTACATGATCAAGCCGGTTATGATGCCGGAACTCTTGGCACGGATTCGCTCCTTGCTCCGGCGAAGTAAAACAACGCTCCCCTCGGTTGTCCACTGGGGAAATTTACAGCTTGATCCTGCAGTTAATGAGATTCGCTATGGGGAGCAATTGCTGCGTCTAACGCCGAAAGAGTATGGTATTCTAGAGCTTCTTTTGTTGAACCCGCAGCGGATTTTTAGCCGCGCCACCCTGATCGATCGCCTATGGGAACTCGATGAACCTCCAACGGAGAGTGCCATCAGTAGCCACATCAAAGCGATTCGACAAAAATTGAGGGCAGCTGGAACAACTCAAGACTTGATTGAAACCGTATACGGCTTTGGGTATCGTCTGCGGGTACTAGAGCCAGAAGGTATTCCTACCCCAGAACAGGATGCTCGAGATGCAGATAAATTAGCCATGTCTGAACTGTGGGAACGGTTTAAAGGTTCTTTCAGCGAACAGCTTGACTTCCTCGATCGGGTAATGTCTGCTTTAGAGGATGGCAAGTTAACAGATGACTGGCGACAAGAGGCAAAGCAAACCGTTCATAACTTAATTGGCTCATTGGGTGTCTACGGCTTCCCTACGGGATCGGCACTCGCTAGACAAATTGAGAGCTTACTGCGTTCAGATAGGACGCTCAGCAGCTTAGAGATTCAGCAAATGGCTGAATGGGTTGCTGCTCTAAGACAGGAACTTAACGGCGAACCTTCATTTGGCAAGCCAACTTCTATGAAGACGGCTGGATCCCTATCTTCAGTACCATTCACTCAAACGCTGCCCCAAGCGCTGCCTCAAGTGCTAATCCTGGATAATGACGAGAGGTTAATCCAGCAGCTGCAGGCAGAAGCTAGCTCGCGATCGCTTCAAATCAACGTTGCCGCTAGTTTGGGCATGGCTCAACAGATCATCGATCGCAGCTTACCGCACGTGGTTCTGCTAGATCTGACTTTTGCAGAAAGGATAGAAGGGTGCAAAGGCGGATTGTCCTGGTTGGCAACCCTAAAACAGCAGTATCCCCAACTGCCAGTGCTGGTCTTTACAGGGCAAGATAGCTTATCCGATCGAGTGGCGGTAGCGCGCTTAGGAGCACAGGCATTTCTTCAGAAACCCATTGCTTCAGAGCAAATTTTTCAGACCATTCAAACTTTGCTCAAGCAAGTCAACACTCAGGAT
>DATNOY010000622.1:0-7541 GCA_036703495.1 Coleofasciculaceae cyanobacterium | reverse complement strand
ATCTCAAGGGTCGAAAAGAAATCGCTGAGTTCCATCAGCAAGCGTTCGACACCGTTGTCAAAGACACACGCCTGGAGGGTGAGGTAGATTTTGTCCGCTTCGTGAACTCGCACCTCGCGCTCATGCTCGTAGTGATCAGGGTAATCCTGCCCGGAGAAACCAAACCTTCACCGTCACGCGATTCGCTGCCGCTATACGTCGCAACGAAAGGCGACAGAGGTTGGCAGATCGAAGGGTTACTCAATACCCGGAAGTTAACGCTAGAACATCAATTCTTTTTAGACGACTTTGACTCACTGAGCGCAGAGGCTCAACGTCAAGTGACCGACCTCATTGTAAGTCTCAAGCAGCGTCCTCAAGCGGATTAAGCAAAGGGGAGGTAAGGAATGGTACTAAGTTAAGCTACAGCCCTTGCCCCAGCTGGTTCCAGACTGGAGGCTGAGAACGAAGATACAATACGTCTTTGGGCTTTTCTGAGTGCCATTTGGGTCAAACTAATGGACTGTTGAAGGCGATCGTAGATAGTGAAACAGGACATGTTCTCGGTTGTTCCCTCTGATGTTGCAGGTGAAGTAATTTCAACAGTACAGATGGTGGTGCAAGCTCAAATGCCCTACACCGTTTTGCGTGATGGCGTGTTAACACACCCAACGATGACGGAGGGGGTAAATCTATTGTTCTCAAAGCTGTGAAGCAGCAAGGGAAGACTGGTTGACGCTTAAAACAACCAAGGACGTCACTGCCAATTAGGAGTTGAATCATGCAGACTAATTCCAAGGAACAATCTAACCGTCTGATCGCTTTTGCAGTTAGCCATTACTGTGAAAAAGCCCGATGGGCCTTAGAACGGCTCAATATTCCTTTTATCGAGGAGCGGCATGTGCCAGGATTTCACTGGCTCTTTACCCGTTCCAATGGAGGCAAATCGGTGCCAGTACTGTTAACGAAAGCGGGTACGTTCACCGATTCTACAGACATCTTGCATTATCTGGATACGATCGCACCAGCGAGTGATAGGCTCTACCCTGCTGGTACTGAATTACGCCATGAAGTAGAAATGTTGGAAGACTTGTTCGATACAGTTCTAGGCGTATCCGTTCGACGGTGGATTTTTTTTCACCTGCTTAACAACTACACGTTGATGCAGAAATTGTTGTGTGAGGGTGTACCACCGCTTGAACGTCTTTTGTTTCCCCTTATCTTTCCAACGGTGCGTATGCTCATCCGAAAAGATTACGGGATTACAGCGCAGTCGGCTGCTCGTTCGCTCACTCAAATTAGGGGACTGTTTGAGCAGGTCAATCAGCGACTTGCAAATGGGCAGTCCTACCTGGTTGGCAATGATTTCTCAGCCGCAGATCTGACCTTCGCCAGTCTCGCTGCTCCCCTGCTGATGCCACCAGAATACGGCGGAAAATCACCAGATTTAGATGAACTGCCCAGCGAAATCATTACCGTGCAGCAAGAGCTACGCGAAACTCCAGCAGGAGCATTCGTGCTGCGTTTGTTTCACAAGGAAAGGGATGCACAGTTGGCGCTAATAGAGATCTGAAACGAATGACACTTATCCCCAATCAATCCCACGGCATCACCATTGTTCCGCCACCCGATTCTTAGCCCTAGTGTTCTATCAACGTTCAAACTCCACAATCGCAAAATTCATCATGCAAAAATTAGAAGGCAAAGTTGCGCTTGTCACAGGTGGTACAAGCGGCATCGGTCTGGCCACAGCCAAGCATTTTGTTGCTGAAGGCGCATATGTCTTCATTACAGGTCGTCGTCAGGCTGAACTGGATGCCGCAGTGGAGACGATCGGGAAAAACGTTACGGGTATTCAGAGTGATGTCTCCAACATGGCAGACCTCGATCGCCTATTCACCACCATTGAACAAAAGCAAGGACATCTCGATATAGTCTTTGCTAACGCGGGTGGGGGAGAAATTGCCCCCCTCGGATCAATCACCGAAGAACATTTTGACAAAACATTCAACACCAATGTCAAAGGTCTGCTGTTCACCGTGCAGAAGGCACTGCCGCTGCTGCCAGAGGGTGCTTCTATCATCCTCAATGCCTCGACTGCTTCTACCGTAGGCACACCCGCCTTCAGCGTTTACAGCGCCACCAAAGCCGCCGTGCGATCGTTCGCCCGGAACTGGACACTGGATCTCAAAGGGCGCAAGATTCGGGTGAACGCCATTAGTCCAGGGGTGGTTCCGACTCCTGGTTACAACCTGATCGGACTCAATGAAGAACAGGTGCAGGAATTTGTGGACAGTCAAGCCGTCAACATTCCACTGGGACGAGTCGGTACACCCGATGAGATTGCCAAAGCCGTTGTTTTTCTGGCTTCAGATGACAGCAGCTTTGTCAACGGCATTGAGCTGTTTGTGGATGGCGGTATGGCACAGATTTGAAGTCTAAAACTTTGGAGTTAACGATGAAACTCGTTTCTGTCAATGTTGGATTGCCCCGCAAAGTGACCTGGAGAGAAAAAACAGTGACAACTGGTATTTTCAAAGAGCCAGTCAGCGATCGTGTGATGTGCGATCGCTCAACTTAAACAGATGAACCTGCCGTAAAACGGCACTATTTTACCTTTATCAAATAGCAAGGAGTAATTTCATGACGACATTTCGCACAGTTTCGATCGATGGTTTAGACATCTTCTACCGTGAAGCGGGTTCTCGCAATGACCCAACGATTTTGCTGCTGCATGGCTTCCCGACCTCGTCTCATATGTTTCGCAATTTAATCTCTGCACTTGCCGATCAATTTCATTTGGTTGCACCTGACTATCCTGGTTTTGGGTATAGCTCAATGCCCACGGTCGATGAATTTGACTACAGTTTTGATCATCTAGCTGAGATTATTGAAAAATTCATTGTCGCGATCGATCTCAAAAAATACAGCCTCTACATGATGGATTACGGTGCGCCGATTGGCTATCGTATTGCCGCTAAATATCCAGAGCGAGTACAAAGTCTCCTTGTGCAAAATGGCAATGCTTACGAGGAAGGTCTGCGTGAGTTCTGGGAACCCATTAAGGCATACTGGCAAGACAAATCGCCTGAAAATGCGGAGAAGCTCAAATACCTTTTCACTCTGGAAGCAACGAAGTGGCAATATACCAACGGCGTTCACAACTTGGAAGCGATCAGCCCGGATACCTGGACGCTCGATCAACATTTTCTCGATCGCCCTGAAAACGAAAAGATTCAACTGGCGTTATTTTATAGCTATGGCACCAATCCACCGCTCTATCCCCAATGGCAGGAATATTTCCGCAAATATCAGCCACCCACCCTGATTGCTTGGGGCAAGAACGATTACATCTTCCCTGCGGAGGGTGCCTATCCGTACAAGCGCGATCTGAAAGACGTTGAGTTCCATTTGCTCGATACGGGACATTTCGCGCTAGAGGAAGAGGGAGAGGCGATCGCAAACTACATCAGGCAATTTCTCGCGTCACGGCTGCAACCCGTCGCTGGCTAGTCAATGCCAGGCTGGGTTGCCAGCTGGGCAACCCTTGGATGCAATCAGTAGACTGTAATGCTCTCAGTGGTAGTAACTCAGGATACGCTCTACGCCTATGTTGTTTCAAAGTAAGTATCGATGCCCCGTGTGAATCCAGAGAACCTTGATCTCATCTTCCTGGAGGAAACGGTTTGGGTTTTATCACCTCGGCAATTTAATAGGTTTCATTGTGGGGAGCGCGCTTCACGCTCTCCACAATGAAACACCACGGTTTTCCTCATTCAGGTATAGGATAAGCGCACCACAAGCTGAAAAGTTTTTACAGTAAAATTCTAAGAGCAGACTTTAAAGGTAATTAAAGTGCGATCGCCATCTTGTAGGTGCGTTCCCCATTTCACCCCTTAATTATTCCACCAATAAATTTTGAGAACGCACCAGAACTTTCTCCGCACAGGTCATCCCTAGATCAAGTCTTGCATTTGCTGTGCCGATCGCTGTGGTCTAATCGGATGAGTTCTAAAGGCAGCAGTTTCCCATTCTTCAATGACAGGAATGACTCTATGACAAGGACGATCGCTCCTCTAAGGCTGAGCTGCGATCGCCTCTGCTTTAGTCAAAACAGCGGGCAGGTAGTGAGTACAGACAACATACTACGTGTCCCATAATACTTTTGATTTCATCCGTACATATCTGAAGATATGCGGAAGGATGCTACCGATCCACCTTAAATTGGCGTAATATGCAGAGTAATTCTTGCGATCCACCTAATTTCGGGTGATATGCAGGAGTCATTTGGCTATTCACCTGATTCAGGGTGGATCTGAAGAAACTTTCCGTCTAGTAACCAGTGAGCCACACCTAGTCACATCCTGAAACATCAGCTTTTTCGTTATGAAGAAAGCAAATCTGTAATTAGGTAATTGTTATGTCACTCCCCAATGGACCAAAAACTCCAGCAATTTGGCAAATGTTCTACTGGATTACCAGGCCATTTTCATTTATGCGTAGCTGTACTCATGATTATGGCGATTGCTTCACAGTAATGCTGGGTGAGAAATTCGCTCCCGTCGTCTTCGTCAGTCATCCTCAAGCCCTGCAAACCATTTTGACTAGCGATGATTCCAAGATGTTTGATGCTCCCGGTGAGCTAAACGGTCTATTTGAACCATTTCTAGGAACGCAATCTGTGATTGGGTTAAGTGGCGATCGCCACCGCAGGATGCGTCAGCTGATGATGCCCCCGTTTCATGGCGAACGGATGCGGTCCTACGAACAACTCATTGGCGACATTACTGAGAATGTAATACGCGAATGGACTGTTGGTAAATCCTTCTCAGTTCGGGAGTCCATGCAAGCTATTTCCATGCGGGTGATCCTGGGGGCTGTGTTTGGTTTAGCCGAGGGACTCCGCTATCAGCAACTAGAGAAGCTTCTGGGAACCATGCTCAATGAAATGAGTAACCCCTTGAGCGTCAGTCTCCTCTATTTTCCAATCCTCCGTCAGGATTTAGGGGCCCTGAGTCCGTGGGGCAACTTTGTCCGTAAACGACAACAAATTGACCAGATCATCTACGATGAGATTTCAGAGCGGCGGACACAGCCCAATACTTCTCGTAACGATATCCTCACTTTGCTCATGTCTGCCCGGGATGAAGCAGGTGAGCCTATGACGGATGTGGAGTTGCGCGACGAGTTAATGACGCTTTTAGTCGCTGGTCATGAAACAACTGCCACTGCTCTAACCTGGGCATTGTATTGGATTCACAAATTTCCTAGCGTTCGCCAGCAACTGTTGCAAGAGCTTGAAGGAATGGATGTCTCCCTGACTCCCAATGCTCTTTTGCGCCTCCCCTATCTGGATGCAGTCTGTTGTGAAACGCTACGGATTTACCCTGTGGGAATGCTGACTTTTCCACGGGTTGTTCGATCGTCTGTTGAGTTGATGGGTCACTCCCTTGAACCTGGAACTCTTGTGATTGGTTCGATCTATTCAGCCCATCGTCGCGAGGATGTCTACCCAGATCCGGAGCAATTCAGACCAGAACGCTTTTTAGAACGTCAATTCACTCCTTTTGAATATTTGCCTTTTGGCGGGGGGAGTCGGCGTTGTATTGGTATGGCGTTTGCTCAATTTGAAATGAAAGTGGTTTTGAGCAGAATCTTGTCACAGGTTGAACTCGCACTAGCTGATACCCGTTCAGTGCAACCAGTACGCCGAGGTTTGACATCAGGAGCATCTCCAGTACAACTGGTCGTCAAAGACTACAATCCTACTAAGCTGTCTCGAAGAGACTATCACGACTCGCTACTTCAATCATAAGTTATGTAGTCGGCGTCCTCTGTTTACAGAGGCTATTGGTAACTATTTAGCTTGCTAACTATTTAGCTTGCTAACTATTTAGCTAAATGAGGCGTATAGGGTGTATCAAAGAATCCACAAATCCTCGTCCTGGAATCCCTCAAGCCAGGAAAAAAGCTCTCAGATGACTCCGCACTCCTTTGCTGTGCAAGCGCAACAGGCTGCTCATCAACCTCCCACCCCAGAAGAAATAGAGAACGAAGCTTTCAATCAGAACAAGGTTGAAGCGTTTGGACTGCAGCTTAAAGAAAAGCATGGCACCATCACACCCGGGGAGCAGGAAAAATTGGGTGTATTACAAGCCAAGATGAATGATTTCCGGGCACAGCGGTTGGAAGGGGCATCACGATTTGAGCATAACTTTGCCAATGTTCCTGTTCATGCTCCTGGACAACCAGTATCCGCACCGGTTCAGCCTCGTCTTGCAATGCAGCGGTATAGAGCCGATGTTCCTCTGCCATCGTTACCACCTGCGATCGCCCCAACATTGGTCAGGAATCGTGCAATTCAAGCGAAAGGTGATACAACAGGCGATCGCCCAGATTTATCCGTGGAACAGCGCCCCAACGAAACGGGGATGCCCGATGCGCTCAAAGCAGGAGTAGAAAGCCTCTCGGGATATGCTTTAGATGAGGTCAGAGTTCATTATAATTCGCCCAAACCTGCCCAATTACAGGCGTTAGCCTACACCCAAGGGACGGAGATTCATGTGGCATCGGGACAAGAGGAACATTTGCCCCATGAAGCCTGGCACGTTGTTCAGCAGGCGCAGGGCAGGGTGAAGCCGACGCTGCAGATGAAGGATGGGGTGTCGGTCAACGCTGACGCGGGGCTGGAGCATGAGGCGGATGTGATGGGCGCGAAGGCGCTGGCAATCGCAGCTCAACGCAGAGGAAATCATGAGAATGCACAGGGCAGCATAGGTGCGTTGCAACAAATGTCAGCCCAGGTTGTTCAGTTTAAGCCGCCTGCCGATCTAAACATATTTACCTACACTGACCGTAACGGTATTGTCTGGTTTCGCGACTCCAATACCAACCGGTGGTACAGACCCGGTCCAGCGCAAAGGGACAAGATTTTTTGGACAGCCGAAGACGCTGCGGTGGATGAAGATACAGAGGAAATAAGCGCGGAAGAAGACAGTCTGGAAAGCAGCGCAAACGTGAACGAACGTGCCCAGCAGGACGACTCTCGGTACCAAGAGAAGTTGAGAGCGATCGCTCGCCCCACCACGGCACCGAAACCTCTTGGACCGGAGTCGGAGCTGCTGAGAGATCGGATCTATGCGCAGAGCGAAGCGTTGAAGGAACATGACAGGGCTCTTCGCGGCGAGACGGGTCCCGTTCATGGTCGCTCGCGGCACGGATTCCAAACCGGTTGGGAAGGTCAGAGGCGACGCGCCGACGGCAAGTTAACGCCCGATCAGCCGACCGATCCGATGGGAACCGGCATGTCCATCAAGAAATGGAAGACGACCAAGGGCGTCAAAATGATCCAGGCCCCGACCGACGTAACCGGCAACAAGATCCGTGAGGGCACGCCCGTATCAAAATCCGATTATAAAGAGGCGAAGGCGAAGATGCCCTCAAAGCCGCGCAAGTCGGGTGGTCCGTACGCCGGATCCTTCTTCTCGCCTGAGCACCAAAACAGACTAGTCGCGCAAGCCCTAGTGGTTGCCGAGGACTTCAAGGATTGGGTCGAGGCGGAA
>DATNOY010000621.1:0-9434 GCA_036703495.1 Coleofasciculaceae cyanobacterium | reverse complement strand
GTGCTATCTAGCCGATTGGTGATGCCCAGCAGCTTCGACTGAAACTTGCCGCCTATCTCAGTGCGGCGACGCTTCTCCATATCCAGAGCCGACAGCGTATCGGCCGTTTCTCCCGATTGCGTCACGCCAATCGTCAAGGTATGCGGCGTCAGCGGCGCAGGGGCATAGCGGAACTCTGAAGCATATTGCACCTGAGTTGGAAGTTCGGCTAACTGTTCCAGCAGATATTTGCCCACTAGTCCGGCATGCCAACTGGTGCCACAAGCCACAATCTGCACTTGCTCCAGGTCTTCATAGAACTCAGGCGCTAAGCTTAACCGAATCGGCGAAGCGTGAGATTGGGCTGTCCACTCGCTGTCCAGGTAAGCTTCCAGACAGGCCCGCACTACACCTGGCTGCTCATAAATTTCCTTGAGCATGAAGTGTTTAAAACCTTGCTTCTCAACCAGAATCGGGTTCCAGTTCAGCGTTTGCGGCGTTTTGCGCAAGCGATCGCCCCCAAAGTTGTACACTTCTACACCCGTGGGCGTCAGCCGGGCAATCTCACTATTTTCCAGCGTCAGCACGGTGCGAGTATGGCTGACCAAGGCCGGCGTATCTGAAGCACAGAAAAACTCGCCCTTACCAAACCCGATCGCCAGCGGAGCCTGCTGCTTTACAGCGATCAATTCAGTAGGGTAATCGGCATTGATGATTGCCAAGGCAAACGCTCCCCGCAGATCATTCACCGCCCGACGTACCGCTTCCAAAAAGACCGTGTTCTGCTTTTTGGGAGCAAGGTTCTGTGCCTTCAGCGTTTTCAAATATTCGGCAATCAAATGTGGAATGACTTCAGTATCAGTGTCCGAGCGGAATTCATGTCCTTTGGCTTTCAGGTCTTCTCGCAATTCCCGATAGTTTTCAATAATGCCGTTTTGCACCACTGCAATGCGTTGCGACATGTCCATGTGGGGGTGGGCATTGTATTCCTCGGGCTTGCCATGCGTGGCCCAGCGGGTGTGCCCAATGCCCACCTGCGCCGGATTGTCAACGCCTTCTAACTTTTCTCGTAAGTTTTGCAGCTTGCCTTTAGCGCGAATGCAATGAATTTCATCCTGCCAAAGTGTGGCGATGCCAGCCGAGTCATAGCCGCGATATTCCAACTTTTGCAGCCCTTCCAACAAGATGGCGCTGGCTGCTTGGGTGCCAATATAGCCCACAATTCCACACATGGCTCACTCCTATTCAAGGCTAGAGATCGATTAGCATATCCTATTTGGCGATTCGCAAGCGGCAATTTGCCCAGCAAGGGGCGATCGCCCGTCACTCGCATCCTGATATTCCTAGATCAAACACTTCTGCCAGCCCCAATTCCGCAATCTTCCCCAAATTTGTTTACAGGTTTGTTTACAGGCAAAATCTGGAGGATGTTTGTAGGGCTTCTAAGGATGGGGTACCCGACACTTAAAAAATGACAGACCACGAGACCAGACGAGACTAGAGAAATACTCCAGACAAAATTGGATCAGGTAAGGCTCACCTGATCTACCTCACCTGATCTACCTCACCTGATCTAGCGGTGGCAACATTTTTTTAAGAGTATTGCTGTAGCGTTTATGAGTTTGGACTTCCCTTGCTCCATCGATCGGCACAGGCTCTAGGGTTTTCCCGTTGTTGACACTCTTGCAGAAAGTTTTGAGCAGGAGTCTGGTGTAACTGGACGTAAACCCAGACCAGACCGAGAGCAACCCCTACCGTTGCTCCAAATCTCAATAGAGTCCGTATCCAAATTAGAACTTCTAAATAGCGTTCTGTTACCTCCCAACGCATCCTTGGATCATTAACTCGACGTAGATCCTTAAAAATCTTTTTCAGAATGCCATAGCCTTTGGGATCAAAGCCTTTCATAGTTTTCACCTGACATCAAAGTGTTGCAAAGAGGTGCCATAGCAGTCCTAAATGATTTGGGAGGTGCTGCTGATTCCTGAGGAGAAAATTCCCAAACCCTCTTTGGCGTTCTTACGGTTGATTGGGGATTGCTATGCGGATTGAACTAGTTGCTAAGTCTAAAGCGATCGCTTCCTCCCTACAACCTGAGAAAGTCGTAGTTAAGTCAGCCAGTTGAACATTGCCATCTTGTATCTTGCGATTCGTTGAGTGCTAAACAAATTAAGCCTTATTGCAAAGCCGCTGCTTTCTCAGCCAACTACGATAGCGTTTGAGTATGAGCTTTGGAGGATGGCGCGATGGGTTTCAAGCGAATTCTGGTAGCGATCGATTACTCTTCACTCAGTCAAATCGTGTTTGATCAGGCCCTAGAACTGGCCAAAACGAATCAAGCCATGCTGATGCTGTTTCACTGTGCCAACGGCGAATCCGTCACCCTCTCTCCGCCCTTTTCAGGCGAATTTGGCATATCGCCGCAGTTCATTAGCCAGGTTTATCAATCAGAATTCTTCCGGGTGAATCAAGAGATCCAGCAGATCCAATCGGTCTTACAGCAGTTTTATGCAATGGCAACCCGCGAAGGGGTGGTTGCGGAATATGCCTACAAAATTGCTGAACCTGGACAAGGGCTGTGTCACATGGCTCAGCAGTGGGAAGCCGATCTGGTGATGATGGGTCGGCGAGGTCGCAAAGGCTTGACTGAGGCCCTGCTAGGTAGCGTCAGCAATTATGTGCTACACCATGCCCCCTGTCCTGTGCTGGTTATTCCGGCAGGTGGAACCCTTACCAAGCCGCATTCAGAGACCGTGCTAGAAGCGATTTTATAGAAGCTGTCATCCCATCAGCGAATCATCGAATCAGCCAAATAATGCTAGCCATAAGGGAATAGTGGGCAAAAGCATGGCTGTGGTTAATACAATGCTGCTGGCAATCAGCTCCCGATCTAGCTCATATTCTTCGGCCAGAATCAGCCCTGCAAATGCAGAGGGCATGCCTGCCATCAAGACGAGTGCCAGGCGATCGTCTCCGGTTAGCCCAATTGCCGTAGAGAGTAATGCCACTAGCAGCGGCAGCACTAAAACTTTCGTCAGGGTCGGGAAAATTGCCAGCTTTAAGCTGTCCCAGCCTCGAAGCTGGCTAACCCGCATTCCCATCAGCAGCAACGCTGCCGGAATCACCACCCAAACCGAAGCCTGCAACCCCCAGTCGATCGCCTCTGGCAAAACCACAGCCCGCGTCGCTGACCCGATCGCAAATGCCCACAATGACGGCACCGTCAGCACATCTTTCATCTGAACGATCCAATGGCGGGTCTGCAAGCTGCGCCCGTAGTAACTGGCGAGAAACACCCCCATACCATAAGTACCCACTACATTTTGGGTCACACTATAGAGCACCAGCCAACTGGTATGAGCGGGATCAACAAAAGCCGGGGCGATCGCCAAACCCACAAACCCCGTGTTGCCCATGATGGAGGACAGGATGAAGCTACCGCGCCGAGACCGATCCTGCCAGGGATCGACTGCAGTGAGACCGGGTTTTTCCAGATCCTCGGCGGCTTCAGAGGGCAGGGCAGATTGCTGACGAACAGCTTGCAGACTTAACCAGGCTAGCCCCAGTCCTCCTATGAGGGTGGCGATCGTCAACACAGGAGCTAATCCCACTTGGGCAGAAAATTGGGTTTGCCGAGCCAGCGCCAAAATTTCTAGCGGCACTCCTACCCAATAAAGACCTCGACCCAACAAACGTGGCAGAGACTCGGGCAAAAAGCGCACTAGAAAAAGACCTAATCCTGTCCAAACCAGTAGCGGTAAATACGCCTGAAGCAAAGAATCTGTCATTATCTTCAGTCTTTGGGGAGAAACCCTGTCTTCACAACGAAGCCTCTGTACTCTATAGCAATTTTTAATTGAGTCAAGTCTAGAATATTTTTTGAAAGCTCCGTTCCGCGAGGCTTTCAAAAATATTCTGGCTTTAGCCGAGTGCGAACCGCTATAGTTTAGCCGCCAAAAAACAGCCGCCAAAAAAACCAGACGTGTTTTTTGCATAGGGCACAAAACACATCTGGGATTCACAGGACTGAATATGGGACTGGATGAGTTGCTAGAAACTCGGTTGCTGTACCGGCGTTCTAGGCATCTGTCATTTTTAAGCGTTGGTTCTCCAATACTTAAAAAACAAACTTGAGGATGTTTTGTGGGATCGAAGACCCTCACAAAACATTCTTGACCGAAAACACGAGCCACCAGCTTCTAGCGAATGACTAGCGGGGAATCCAGCGTCACGTCCAAATCGGTATCAGGACTAATGGAAATAAGCGTAATTTCATTGCGTCCCAAATATAAGCCACCCAGTGCTCCAGCGGCTCCGCCCCCCAATACCTCTTCCGCAGTGATGGTGTGATCGCCAGTCACAGACGAAACGCCAGCGGCGGCTCCTGCCCCCAGAACTGTACCGGCTAGCACTTCTAGCAAATTAGCGCTCTTGCGAACTTGTTCAGTGGTGCGGACGATCGATGAGGTTGCACTAATGGGAAGACGATTGTGATTTGGTAGGACAATCTCTTTCGCATAAAACTGGGCTCCGCCATCCATCACGCGCAGTTCGCCTACAACCTGGCTGTCCATGGGAATTAACACTCTGCCGTTAGACGAAACTACGTCTCGGGCCAGCGTTAGCGTCACGGGAACTGGCTTGGGTTCTTCCAGAGAAATCAGGATTTTCTCTGCTGCCTCATACCGCATAGGTAGAGTGGTTCCCGCAGGAATTTGTACCGTCGGCTGGTTAGGAGACGGCGTAGTGTTGCTCTGGCTGACAATATAGGGAGATGAGATGGCACTGACCCGTCCAGCACTCACCAAAGCTTGATAAATTTGGGCCGCCACCTCAGCTCGAGTAGCGGGGCGGTTGGGGTTAAGGGTTTGCACATTGGGGTAGTTGACCACAATCTGCTTTTGGGTAGCTGCTGCAATGCTAGGCCGAGCCCAATCTTGAATTGAATTAGCATCTCCATAAACTTGCAGCGTGCCCTCGGTTGAACCATTAGCCGAATAGCCCAACCCATTGGCTAGCGAAACTAAGACCTGCGCCCGAGAGATGTTTTGATCAGGCAGGAAGTTGCCTTCTGGAAAACCAGACATAAAGCCTGTCGTATAAGCTTCTCGAACGGCCCCGATCGCCCAGTAGGTTTCTGGAACGTCGGTAAAGCTAACGGCAGGACGAATCGGCGATTTGCGGAATGCCTGACGTACCATAGCCGCAAACTGTGCACGCGTCACGGGTTCATTGGGGCGGAAGCTTCCATCTGGAAATCCGCTCAGAACGCCGCGATTGGCAAGTTCTTGAATAAATCCTTTAGCCCAGTAATCGGATGAAACATCCGAGAACGTTACGGCTTGAGCCTGAGCAGGAGCCTGCATCACCAGCGGGGCAGCGGCTCCTGCCGTAAATGCTAACGCAGTCAACAAGGCAGCACCTGACTGCCAGGAGCGAAAATGAGACATGGGGAATCCTCTTTTTTAAAAAAGCGACTGTCGAGGATGCACAGCTGAAACCTAACACCCTTGAACGAAATCCCTAGATTGCCAATCTGCTGCTCGGATGCCGGTACTGCAAGAAGCGCAGGCAATGGATTTCGGACTATATCTCACTAGACGGGCGGAACCCCATCAAGTTCCCTCCAGGAGAAAAAATGGCATGTAGAGAAAAAGGATTTAGTCATCCATGCTGGCAGCACCTCAGCGCTGATCTACCTAATGCTTTGTCTCTATTACAATCCCTTACTACAATCCCTTCAAATACTCCAACAGATCTGCCATTTCCTGCGAACTGGGTTGAAATTGCGGCATCGGTGGCGTTTCGCCGCTAATCACTTGATGAATGATCCGAGTGGGTGACTTGCGCGAAGAGACATGGTGCAAGTTTGGCCCCACAAGACCATCAGCAGTGACGCCATGACATCCAGCACAATTCAATTGAAAGATGGTTTGTCCTTGAACTGCGTTGCCTGTTAAAGACAGCACGCCCTGAACATAGGGATCTGTCCGCCGGAACTGGTAAACTGCCGCAGCACTCAGCGCCACAGACAACACCAGCGCCACTACGATCAGGGCAACTCTGTAGAAAAGACCAGTTTCTGCAATCCGATTGTTCAAAAGCGCTTTAGTCAAAACAGGAGGGGGTACAACAAACCTAACAATAATAGTGGAAGAATTTAACTTACTTCACGTTTTAGCTAAGTATATTTTAATCTTTCTGCACTGCTTAACGGGCGCTTTCTCAATCGCCCTGCCATAATCTAAAAAAAATCAACGCCTGAAGCCCATGCCTATCAAGTATTAGATGAGAATTTTTGAGTTATTCTACAGAGAATCAGCAAATTGAGAAGCGATCGCGAATTATGATAGAACGATAAAAACCGTTAAGCAACCGCTGAAGACTGTAAATTTGATAAGATTCTACTAACGATAAGGAGAGCGCGCTGTGGTTGAGCCATTACTTGTAGGCATTGTTTTAGGTCTGATTCCTGTCACTCTGGCAGGCTTATTTGTAGCTGCCTATTTTCAGTACAAGCGTGGGAATCAGCTCAATCTGTAAGATTGAGGGCTCAATCCTTGACCCCCTCAAGACCTGACGCAATCAAGTCTGACAAAACGGATTTGATAGAGCATCTGCTAGAACAAAAATTCCACCTAGACTAAGTCTGGGTGGAATTTTTGATTGAGTAGAATTTTTGCTGAAAAAAGGTGCCCGTCCCAACCCTGCCAGAGGCTTGACCTATTCCGCAAATTTCACCTTACCCTGCCTCAATACCTGCCAGCCTGCCCCTGTCCATTTCACTACCGTTGAGGGAGTGCCGGTACTAGGATCGGTACTAAAGGCAGCCAGGTCTTCAGGGAGGGGCGTTAAGACTTCCGGAAACTGAGCATTAATTTCAGTCAGAGTTTGCAGCGGCGGATCTCCCGATCGATTGACACTGGTGGTAGCCAACGCCTGAGTCTGCGACAAAATGTAACGGGCGATCGCACAATTGGGTACCCGCAGACCAATGCTGGTCGGGTCAGTGGGATGGATTTCTAGCGGTAAGCGATCGTTGGCAGGTAGCACTAGCGTGAGAGCACCTGGCAGGTAGCAATTGGCGACCTGCTGCCAGAGTGCTAGTTCTGCCTGACTGCCCTGAACGTATTGCCATAAGTCTGCAATATCCGCCGCCATCAAAATCAACGGCTTGGTTTGGCTACGCTGTTTGGTTTCAAAGATCAGCGCTGAGCGATCGGGGCGTACCGCTAGCGCTGGCACGGTATCGGTCGGAAAACTGATGAGGCAATCGCCTGATTTAGCAGCAGTAATTAAATCTGGAAGCGAGACAGGTGGCATGAGCTGGAAATTTTAGCGGCAAAGTAACTCAAAAATAACCCATCCCACCTTCCTTTGTTACCCTCTACCCTCGATGCGCTAATGCAAATCGATCAATCCCAGCCAGATCTGGGTGAATCTGAATATCGCGATACTGCCCCTGAGCTTCCAGTAAGCTAACCACAGCTGCTGCTTGTCCTGCCATCATTTCAATCAGCCAAACGCCGTCGGCTTGCAGATAGTTGGGTGCGATCGCCACCAATTGGCGGATAGCCTCTAACCCATCGCTCCCCCCATCTAAAGCAAGGTGAGGTTCATGACGGGTCACTTCTGGCTGCAGGTCGGGGATGAGGTGGCTCGGAATATAAGGCGGATTAGAAACCATGCCACTGAGACGACCTTGCAGGTGGGTTAACGGTTCAAACCAGGAACCCAGATAAAACTGAATGCGATCGTCTACTTGCAAAGTTTGAGCGTTGTGTTGAGCGATCGCTAAAGCTTGAGGGCTAACATCAACCGCATGAATTTGAGCCGCCGGGAAAGCCAGCGCTAAGCCCAAGGCGATTGCACCGCTGCCAGTGCCTAAATCTGCCCAATCTCCCTGCTGCAAGCCAGGACGATTGACCGCAGCAGCAACCGCCAAATCAATCAGCAGTTCCGTTTCGGGGCGGGGAATCAGCACTGCCGGAGAGACTTGCAGCGCCAGATTGCGCCAAGGGGTTTTACCCATCAGGTATTGCACCGGAACGCGATCGATCCGCCGTTGTTCCCAAAGTTGAACGAGATCAGAAAAAGGGAGCTGCAGCGGGATTTCGGCTCTGTCCTTAAAAGAGTCTAAGCGTAGTGCCAAGCGATCTAGTCCCGCCACCTCTTGCAATAGCCAATCAACTTCTGCTGGAGCAATATTGGCAGCGATCGCCTGCTGACGAGCTTGCTGCCGCCATTGCCAAAGCGCTATCCCGGAAATACTAGCCATCTCAGCATCTACCATGCCAACTCGTCCTCACTGCCTGCTTAACCCCGCGCTGCGCCCAGCTCAACCCAACAGAACCTGCCGCAAAGCAAAGATGTCTAGAAAGCAAAGATGTCCAGAAAACAGAGTATGTTCTGCCTTCTAGACATCCTCACCCTATCGCCTGACGGAAGCCTGACGGAAATTATTGCCGAGGCTGAGCGGGTGCAAGTTGTTGAGCCCGCTGGGGGTTCGACTGCGAATTCGACTGCGAGTTCGGCTGCGAAGGACGCTGCTGAGCCCGCTGTTGTCCTTGAGGCTGCTGTTGATTAGCGGCCTGCCCAAAATTGGGATTTGCCTGCTGGAAAGCCCGCGTAAACTCAATGCTGGAATCTGCAGGATCTAGCTGAATCTGCGTTAAGTCATTGTTATTGCTGGATTGCAACGTAGAAATAAAGCCTTCCAGATTAATCACCTGAACCGACATTTTAGCTGCAAGTTCCGGCTGAGCTTGCTTGAGGCGATCGAGCAAGGCTTGCAATTCTTGCCGGTTAAAAAACATCGGCACAATCTGGCGATTGCCCTGCTGGATCGTCAAATAAGCGCCATCGGGATCACTCGATCGAGCGGCAAACAAAGGCACCCCTTGAAACTCAGCATTTTGTTGACCGCTCTGTTGCAAAACTGCTTGGGCAGCCTGGACTTGCTGTTCAGAGGGGATAAAAATAAACTGCACCTGATCTTTTTTCTCTTGAGACAGTTGGTAGACCTTTGCCAGAGAAATAGGCACAACCTGAGCGCCTTCAGAAGCCTGTGGATTGTTCTGTTTGAGCTTGTTGAGGAAATTTTGGGCATCTTGTCCATCTATAAAAATGCCCGCAACTGGCGTTTTGTTGTCGCCTTGGGTCGGGGTTGCTAGCAAAATGCCGCCTTGCTGGTTCATCAGCGCAAACACCGGCACTGTCTGCAAACTTGTCATCACTTGCTCTTGAGTCAGTGCCAATGCGCGAGTTGCACCTGTAAATAGAGAACCCAACAAGACGGCCCCAACTAGACCGATTGTGGTACCTAAACGAATCAATGATTTCATAAATGCTCCTGGTAATAACAACTGGCATTTGGCAAATTCAAAGGTGAATGATCTCAGCTATATTCTTAAGTTCCATGAGCGATGGGCTGCCAGTAAGCGCCACCCTCCTGT
>DATNOY010000620.1:0-5189 GCA_036703495.1 Coleofasciculaceae cyanobacterium | reverse complement strand
GAAACCGGCGAGTCTTGAGGCACGCTGATGCCACGATAAATATTGTTGATCATCCGGGGACGATCGATGGCATAAGCGATCGCCTGCCGAAACGCCAGGGTGTTAAACCAGCGAGATTTGATCGGATTGACGATCGGCTGGCCTTTGGCATTTTTTGCCTGATTCAGGTTGAACTGAATAAACGTTGTTCCCGACCAGGGGCCGCCATCGTACATTTTAAAGTGACCCCGCCGCTCCTCCCGCTTCAGCAGCGAGTAATATTCTGGGCGTAGCGGTCGCATATCGCCGATCGTATCCAAATCGCCCGAGCGAAACGCCAGCAATTGCGTATCTGTGGATTCCATCAGCTGCCAAATGATCCGATCGACATAGGGCAGCGACTTGCCCTGACCGTCCCGCTGCCAGTAGTGAGGATTGCGACGAAAGATCAAGCGCTCTCCAGGGCGATATTGTTCAATCAAATAGGGTCCATTCACCACAATCTCTTGAGGCGGAGTATCTGTACCCCACATCGAAAGAAATAGCGGCTTGCCCTGACTATCCAAGGCTTGCACCGATCGCTCCAGCTTGTGTTTCGGCAAAATTACGATATCGGTGGGCGGCCCAGAGGTGGCTCGTAAAAACGGCGTAAATGGCTCTGGCAACTGAAACTCAACGCGGCGATCGTCCAGTTTTCGCACGTCTGGCAACAGTCGCTTTGCCCCAATCCGTAGTCCATCTTTTGCTTCGGCCGGAATCTTCTCGTTGAAAATGACATCCCGGTAGGTAAACACCACATCATCGGCTGTCAGGGGTTGCCCATCCGACCATTTCAACCCAGCCCGCAGCGTAAAAGTTACCCGCAGCTTATCCGCCGAGATCTCCCAAGCTTCGGCCAAATCTGGCTGCAGCGCCCCAGTGATGCCATCCTGCTGAGTCAGCCCTCGGAAACAAAACAGAAAAATGCTGGGAAATTCCTGGTTAAGCGCATAGTTAAAGGTTTTAGGATCTTGCAGGGTAGATAGGATCAGCTGAGATGTTTTGACCCGCTCAGATTTCAGGGCGATCGCGCTACAACCACTCAGCAGCCAAATTAGCAAGCCGCCCACCAGCAGTCTGGTCAGCCAACAACGGAGAACAGCAAGGAGCATAGTCACTCACGAGATGAGACATTCAGGCTGGTAGACTCTACCTCACCTGACCCAAATCATAGAGCTGTTTTCAAGTGCGGGTAATGCGGGTGCGAGTAATGCAAAAAATATTCTGGTTTGACTCAAGCGCAAACTGCCAGCTGCTCAAGGGAGGGAGCTGGGAACAACGCTGTAGGAATTGCAGCAACCTGCGACTTAGGATCACGAATTAATTAAAACCGAACTTTTAATTTTTGAAAGCCCGACATTGCCGGGCTTTCAAAAATTAAGTTTTGGATTTTATTAAATTCACGTTCCTTACGGGTGGGGCGATCGCTTGCTAAGCGGGAGTGCCAAAATCCTGTGTCCAGTAGGAATTATAGTTAACGTTCCCCGTGTCCTGGCTCAGGAAGAAATATCCTACCCCAATCTCCTTCAGTTTCGGATCAAGCAAGTTGGCTCGATGCCCTGGGCTATCAATCCAACCTTGAACCACTTCCTCAGGGGTAGATTGTCCGGCAGCAATATTTTCAGCAGCCCGCGACCATTGATAACCCGCTGCCGCCATTCGATCCCAAGGCTGTGAACCATCCAACCCTTGGTGAGCCAAAAAATCTTGGGTCGCCATCGTCTGGCTATAGGCTTGAGCAACAGCATCAAGCTTACGGTTCTCCGTTAGCGCTGCCAGCCCATTTTTAAGACGGTAGCTATTTGTCAGTTCAATCACCCGCTGTCGGAATCCACTAGAGGCAGTAGTACCCGACGGAGTCACAGCGGTGCCGAGGCTGCCGGAAAGGCTGAGCCGATAGCGACTGCCGCTCTGCCGAATGGCAGACACCTGCACAAAATAGGTACCAGCCGCAAGGTCGGAGAATCGCATTGTGCCGATTTTATTAGACCGCGCTGCGAAGCGTTTCAGGGTCTCGCCTTTGTCAATTACGCCGTTCTGGTTGCTGTCTTGAATCAGCTGAACCTGGGTGCCCAAGCCAGAACTTTTGCATTTCAGCGTCAACCCTGTCCGATCGCTGAGATTAAAGCTAAACAAATCAATTGGGTTGCCCTGGCTGACCCGATCCGTCAACGTTCGGTTGCTTGAAATGGGCGTAGTTTGACCTAAACTCCTTCCACCCAAGCTGCTTGGCATATACATTCGCGATACCTGCACAAGTTTGTGTGATCTCATAGCTGTTGCCATGAAGTTGAAAACAAAGGGGTTGGGGGCTACGCCCCTATTAGGAGTAGAACCCCTATTCCCCTGTCTCACTTCTTGGACTACGGCTATGCTCAGTAGATCGCAAATGCTTTCCAATTATCTAAAAAGTTAGTTTTCAAAAGCGCTCTGCGCCTTTGAGAACCAATTTGCGATCTACTGATGCTTCCAGTAAGCAGGTAAGGGAAGCATCAGTCATCCTGGTATTTACTGACCTAAACCCAGAACTTCAGCACCTTGTTTCAGTAGACTCTGGTAGCCTCATTAAAGCGACCCTCAACCAACCCTAAGGAACGTGAATTGAAGAAACTCCAAAACTTAATTTTTGAAAGCGCGGCAGTGCCGGGCTTTCAAAAATTAAAAGTTTGATTTTAATTAATTCGTGATCCTAAACAATGTCATACCGGCTTACCCAGACATCGTATTGCCCTTGATTGGTTCCCCCAGCGATCGCCCCTTGGGTTTGTCCCAACACATAGACACTGGAACCAGCAGCGGCAATGCCATAAGCCGTGTCATCTTGGTTCGTCCCAATCTGTGTACTGCCTGCTAGCTTGCCATCGCTGTTAAATGCTGCCAGCCAAGCATCAGAACCGCCTGCATTGGTGTTGCCAAAAATTCCGCCCGTTGTTCCGCCCGTCAAGAAGACATAGCCTGTATCGCTAACTGCAACCCCTTGAGAATCATCCAAACCTGACGTGCCAAACTGCTTAGCCCACAGCTGTGTACCCGTTGTGCTGTATTTTGCAACAAAGCCATCGATGCCGCCAGCGCTAGTTTGCCCAGGAATTGTGCCGTCGGTATTGCCCGTAATATAGACATTACCTAAGGCATCAACTGCAATGCTGCGAGCATATTCTTGGGCCGGAGTAGCGATCGTTTGATCCCAGAGTTTTGTGCCGTTAGCGTTGTACTTGGCCACAAAAGCATCACCGCCTTGAAAAGAACTGCTTAGAAGACTTCCTTGCAGCGAGGCATTCGTGATTCCTGCAATATAGACATTGCCATCCTTGTCAATCGCCACTGCTGTTGCGTTGCTGGAGCCAGTGCCACTCCATTCTTTAAGCCAAATCTCTTGCCCTGCACTGTTGTACTTGGCGACATAGGCAGTTGCGGGGGTTAAAGGAGAATTTTTCATAAGCCCTGCGACGTAAACACTCGCATTGCCTGCACCATCCGTGGCAACACTTAAAACGGCTGCAGAACCGTTAGGGCTGATTTGCTTCTGCCACTCTCGGGTGCCAGTGCTCGCAAATTTTGTAGCGTAGCCATTGAAATTGGTAGGACCACTGCTAGCAGAACTCCCCACGTAATAATTGCCACTGCTATCGGCAGTAATATCTGCCGCTATATCGTATCCAGGAGAGCCAAACTGTCGCTGCCACTGCAGCGTGCCATTGGTCGTATAGAGAGCCGCAAAGCTGTCTTGATCGCCTGCATTCGCTGCGCCCAAGTTGCCTTCGGTTGAGCCAGAAATATACAGATTGTCGCCCACTGGCGCTATGCCATAGCCGTAATCATTTTTGTTGGTTCCAAACTGCTGAATCCATTTGCGATTAAACTGGACGCTGAGATCCGTTGCAGAAGCACTAATCCGATAAGCAGTATCCCCTTTGCGAGGAGCGATCCGGAAGTAATATTCGCCTGCATCTAGCGCTAAATTGAGGGAATTACTGCTTTTGCTAAAAGCTGACTTTTTGACAAAGCTGATGTTTTGGCTTAGTTTTTTGCCTTTCAAGGTGCTGAAGGCCACTTTGCCGATCGCTTTGATGACCTTGTTTTTAGCGCCCTTCAGCTTAAAGACTTCAATCTTGATCTTTGCACCCTTACTTAAATTGGAAGCTTGTAAGTTAAGGCTGCTGCGATTGCTCAACCTCAATTGATATAAATCATCCAAATCAGCCTTACCTACAAAATCTTTGGAAGTTTTGAGTGTTGAGGTTAAAGTACCTAGATTCTTAGCTTTTTTTAGAAAATTTCCGGCGCGGTCGCGTTCCATATTTAAGGGGGCCCTACGTAACACTGCTTAGATCTAGAGTGCTAAAGGTATGGAGCGATCGCAAGAGATAGGAAATCCCTTTATGTAGAGTTCATAGATTCATAAAACCTTGACCCAATCGAGATCCGGCGCAGCTATGGGCGTGGATATCAATAATGCAGATACAGCTAGCTTTCTGCCATGCGAGTTGTCCGAAAAGTTACGTTCGTACCTTCGTTGGACTGCTCTAAAACTAAAAGGGGTGTCGGTTTTGCCTTTTGATCCCAGTGCATGGAGGCAATGCGTCCTTGGATGGTGGGCTGCCAGTGCGCATCTGTTTCCTGGCTCATAAACTTTTGCATACACTCGATGATTTGGCTAATGGTCACAGAAGTCGGCTGAGTTGGCAGTTTCGTTAGCTTAATTTGAATTCGAAATAGCACCCGCCTGTTTCCTTTCGGCAAACCTGAGGGATCGTATTCCACATCAAAAATTTCATCCACTTGCCGTCCTGCCCCACTTGCAATTCCCACTAACCCTTGTTCAGCTTGGGAAGGACGAAGAGCAATCGAGATTTTCTCTTTCACTCTGATTTTAATTTGGTTGAGAATAATAAAGTGGAATTGCTCTTCTTCCATCCGCATTCTGAGGTAGTCCAGATTAAATTCACGAGAATGGATCAAATCTGGATTTTTTTCCATCTTACTGATGGTATTCAAGGCTAATTTCAGTTTTTTTTGCAATTCGCGATTTTTATATTCTTCAAAACGCGTCTGCTTTTTTAGTTTAGCAATTTGAACTTTTGTGAACACTGCCAAACCTACCAGGAGCACTGCAAACACTCCTGATGAAATCATTCCGAGTTGTTGGGGTGTGGAAATGGCTGGCTTAA
>DATNOY010000619.1:0-4142 GCA_036703495.1 Coleofasciculaceae cyanobacterium | reverse complement strand
ACTGTTCATAGATAGCCTTCTCATGCTAAAGGAAACTGCTTGTTATCACTCTTCATGGGTTGAGGTCTTGCCGTCCACGTTGTAGAACGGTTGACATCCAAACCAGCTCATCCATAAATCGGTCAAAGCGACGACGATAGGTCGGTTGATCAATTAAATTTCCGGACTCATCAAATAAAGTCTGAACGTTGCTAAAGTTGAGATCATAGAAAGTTGTCACTAGACCCAACTCGCGCATGACAGGTAGTAAATTCTGAATGACTCGGGCACCCCCGAACGGCCCGGCTGAAACTCCGCATAATCCAACGGCTTTATGAATATACTCTTTGAGGCAAGAGTCAAGGATGTGTTTTAGCAAACCTGGATAGCCATGATTGTATTCCGGTACAACCATAATCAAACCATCTGCTCGCTCCATTTGCGCCGAAAACTGCGGATTTTTAATGCTTTCTCCAGCATCTTGGGTTGTAGTCCCAATGGTTCGAATATCAATTAGCTCGGTTTCTACCTGCGATCGCTGTTTGACTTGCTCTACAACAAATTGAGCCACGTATTCACTCTGGCGTCCTTGGCGAGAAGTCCCCAAAATCACGGGAATAAAGAGAGACGGGTTTGTCATTGCTCCTCTTTTTTATGAGTTATCACGGTATGCCTCCGGTCACAGAAGTCTCAGTCATCTGGTAGGAGCCAATGTCAGACCTTCTAGGGGAAAATCTTACACTTTATCCATTGCATTTACTTACTACTTATGCTGGATTCACAGCAGTTGAAGCAAGGTGTAGGGAATGACAATATGGGACATTCTGGGGAGTGTGAACAGAAATTGGTCAAAAGTCCTCCAAACTCGTGTGGGACAGAGCTTCAGCCGAGGGCATTGCCCCTGGCCCCCCATTTTGGTGGAGGTGATTCCAGCAAATTTGATAGATATTAGGGACAAATGTAGAACCGGTGATGCTTGCAAATCTCCTCTAAGAATGCGCTGATTTGCTGAGAGTAGCCTGAGGCGGCTCTGACGACTGGATAAGAAGGAGAGAAGAGTCTGATGAGAAAACAGTCTCTTGATTCTGGCTTGGCTGGCAAAACCTGCGATCCCTAACTTGTCATCTATGGATGCTGTTGGTCTTTGCCTGCTTCAAAACTCTCTTCGGAAGATGAACGCTCTTTACATCCCTTAAGTGGTTGCTTAACTTGGCAATTTTCCCTGGTCAATCCCCCGGATCAATCAGCATGATCAGAACTATCAACGCAGAAGCAAGGGCTGATGGATGGGGCGATCGCCATCCTGCCCAATCTTTTGCATTGAGACGACAGGGACAAAACTGTTTAGCGCTACCTCATGTTTTGCAGGCGTTGAGCAATCGCACATCTCAAGGAGATTCAATCATGTCTTTACTTAGTCGCAATCTGTTGATCGGTACAGCTGTAACGCTAGTTGCTTGTTTAGAGATAGCGCAGGCTGCACTGGCTCATCCGGTCAAACCCGGTTATGCAGCGCGTGTCAGCCCAACATCGGCTGCAAATACCTCTACGCTGAATAGCGTTCCTCTGGCGGATAGTATCGTTCACGGTCGCATTACTGATATTGACGCTGACCAGGTTCAGATCAGACGCAGGGATGGAGCAGTCGTCAGCTATATGATTCCAGAATTTGACCAGCGTCGCTATAGTTTGGCAGTGGGTTCAGATGTTGCCTTGACCGTTAGAGCAGCCAATAACACTGTGGTTGCTATTGACAATCAAAGTCAAGCTTTTGACTCCGGTAAAAATGAACCTCCTCTGGCGGATAGCATCGTTCACGGTCATATTACTCGTATTGACGCCGACCAGGTTCAAATCAGACGTAGGGATGGAGCAGTCGTTAGCTACATGATTCCAGAATTTGACCAGCGCCGCTATAGTTTGGCAGTGGGTTCAGATGTTGCCTTGACCGTTAGAGCAGCCAATAACATCGTGGTTGCCATTGACAATCAAAGTTTCAATTAGGGATAAAACCCTACTGTCAAAATCTTCTTGACAGGACATTAGCTCATTTCTGCGCTTGAATGAGTCCTGCAATGATGTTGATGGTCATAGCCACGATCGCTGTGTTGAAAAAGAACGATAAAATGCCGTGGATTAAACTCAGCTGTCGCATCTTGCGGGACGTGATATCTACATCTGAAACTTGGCTAGTCATGCCAATCACAAAGGAGAAATAGAGGAAATCCCAGTAATCGGGTTCATCCTCTCCTGGAAAGTCTAACCCTTCCGCTTTGTCTTCAGACAGCGTTTTGTGATCTTGATAGTAGGCATGGGCATAGTGTTGCGCAAAAATCGTATGCACCAGGAGCCAGGAGCCAACAATTGTGATCACCGACAAGCCTAAGTGAAAGAATAATAGACGATTAACCGCCTCTTTATCACTCAGAAGAAAGCCGATAGCAAATATGCTGATGCACGCAGCAGCGGTCAGCAAGCTCAAAATTACCCAGCGTCCTTCGTCCTGTTGTCGAGCATGAGAGCGCATGGATTGAGGAGTGGCACGCAGCATCAGCCACCAAGTCCAGGACAGGAAACAGATCATGCCGGTGTCCCATATGCAGAGAACCCGTGTTGCCCAATGAAACCAACTGGGTAAAGTCACCCCTACGATTCCCGCCACTAAGATCGACACCAGCAATCGGAGACGGACACTGAGTTTTTGAGGTAGTTTAGCTTTTGACGGAGACATTGTAGAAAAAATGAGGGAGGTTGCTCAGTATCAGTCTTCAAGATAAGTCCTCAAGATCAGCCTTCAAGGTTCTGTTCTTGTAGAGTTGCGCTCTGCTCAACGGTGCAGCAGAGCCTAAATTGGGGGGCTAGACCGATCGCAAATCTGCCAGGAGCAAATTGATACGTTCTGCCACATCGGCTCTGCCTTCCGGATCAGCATCCAAAAGAAACACATCTAAAATAAACCAACGGCATAAGACGGGATCAATCTGGATCAACTTCAGCATGATCCCATTTAGGACTTCAGTCATCCACTCCTGAGGCAGCCGGTTTAATTCATCCCGCAGGCTAAGTGCCTCCTCTAGGTTTTGACGTTGATTGGCCAATACAACCGCCTCAGTAGTCGCTTCAACCAGTCGTTGCAGATTCAGCTCTAAATCTTTCTCGCCCTCGTCCATCGCTCAATTTCCCCAAAATTCTGCTTAAACTTAAGATAAACCCTGTTTAGACCAAGATAAACCCAGAGCGGAACGGCAGACTACATCCCTCTTGAGATAGACTCTAGGCTCAACATTTCTGTAGATAATGGATTGAGCCATATCTGAGTATGTGTATTGCTAAGGGATGTCTTAGTCTATCTTTCGGTGGAACGACAACCCTTAAGGCTCAGGTGGACGTCAACCCATTTTTTTCTGCAAGGATCAAGCGATGCCAACCGCTACAGCCCCCTCCGAAACTGATAATCTTGACCTCAAGCAACTTCTCAAAACGCTGACAGAAGTTAAAAAGGGTAATTTTTCAGCTCGGATGTCCGCTGATCAGACGGGGATTGCCGGCAAGATTGCTAGCACCCTGAATGACATTATTGAAATGAATCAACGGTTGACCACCGAGCTAGAGCATGTTGGCACCATTGTGGGAAAAGAAGGCAAGATTGATGAGCGGGCTTCCTTAGGTACGGCAAAAGGCTCCTGGAAGGCTTGCGTTGAGTCGGTGAATACGATGATTACCGATCTGGTGCAGCCCACCGCTGAAACAGCCAGAGTGATTCGGGCAGTCGCTAATGGAGACTTATCGCAAACGATCGCCTCAGGAATTGAAGGCAGACCCTTGAAGGGGGAGTTCCTGCAAACGGCGACGATCGTCAACACGATGGTGGCTCAGCTCAACTCCTTTGCTTCCGAGGTGACGCGGGTGGCGCGCGAAGTGGGCACCGAGGGCAAGCTGGGTGTGCAGGCCGAGGTGCCGGAAGTGGCGGGCACCTGGAAAGATCTGACGGATTCGGTCAACTTGATGGCCGGCAACCTGACGGCCCAGGTGCGGAACATTGCCGAGGTGACCACGGCGGTGGCGAACGGCGATCTCTCTAAGAAAATCACGGTCAACGTCAAGGGCGAAATCCTGGAGCTGAAGAACACGATCAACATCATGGTGGATCAGCTCAACTCCTT
>DATNOY010000618.1:0-12032 GCA_036703495.1 Coleofasciculaceae cyanobacterium | reverse complement strand
TCTCGGCTCAAGCAGACGAGTCTTACTGCATCGAGAATGCTAAACCTATCCCAGATTTGTCTATTGAAGTTATCTTTACTAGCGGCAGCATCAGTAAGTTAGAGCGCTACAAGGCTTTGGGAGTGCCTGAAGTTTGGTTTTGGGAAGACGGGGTGCTAAAGCTTTATCATCTCCAAGATGGCACTTATGAGCCGATCGATCGCAGCCAACTCCCCGGACTGAACGATCTTGACCTTGATTTACTGAGACGCTGTATTTCGATGGCTGAAACTGATACTGGAGAAGCAATCAGAGCTTTTCGTCAAGCACTTTAAAGCGATCGCCCTGGAGCCAATCATGCAGGGGCAATTGTCTTAGTCATTCCAGTTTAGTAGCGAAATGCGTGAACCCAAACCGCGCACAACATCAACCTTGTGGGAGCAGACTACAGCTCTAGTGCTAACTCAGAGGAGGACAAGGGGGTGCGGGGCTGCGCCCTGTCTCATCTTTATGAGGATTGCTACATAAGAGAGATCTAGATGGAGTGGCAAAAATGACTTACAGCCGCTCAAGAGAAGCGATAGATAGAATGAGGGCAGCGCGCGGTGAGATATTCATGAGTCTTGACCTGACCCGATTTGCCAAGGTTTGTAATCCCAGCCGCACGTTAATCGTCGGCAATGCAGAAGATCAGCCATACTATATCGATTTTGCTTCCGTCCGGGGCGGCAAAATCATTGAAGCCTTGGAACGCACGATCGCCCGCCTTTCTCCCAATGAGCCGACCTGTCAGCTATTCACAGGACATATTGGCTGCGGCAAATCCACTGAACTGTATCGACTCAAGGCTGATTTGGAGCAGCAAAATTTTCATGTAGTTTACTTTGAAGCCGATCAAGATTTAGAAGTAGACGACGTCGATGTCACCGATATTTTGCTGGCGATCGCCCGCCAGGTTAGCGAGGGCCTAGAAAAAATTGGCATCCGCCTCAAGCCCAGCTATTTTGAGCGCCTGTTTGCCGAAATGGGCGCAATCTTGAACACGCCGATTGAGCTAGCGGCAGAAGCCGAATTTTCCATTGGCATTGGCAAAGTCATTGCCAAAACCAAAAGCAGCCCGCAATTTCGCAGCCAGCTCCGGCAATACCTAGAAACTCGTACCAACAGCATTCTCGAATCGCTCAACCAGGAGCTTTTGGACAAGGCGATCGCTGAACTGCAGCGGCGCTATCAGAAACGCGGCTTGGTTGTGATTGTAGACAACCTCGATCGGGTAGAAAATCGTCTGAATGCGGCTGGGCGATCGCAGCCTGAATATTTGTTTATCGATCGGGGCAGCCAGCTCCGCGAACTCAATTGCCATGTGGTTTATACCGTACCGCTGGCGCTGATGTTTTCTAGCGAAGGCGAATCATTAAAAAATCGCTTAGGAGGGGGGGTGGCACCCAAGGTGCTGCCCATGGTGCCCGTCTTGCAAAAGGACAATTCTCCTAATGCTGAAGGCATGGCGCTATTACGGCAGCTTGTACTGGCCCGTGCCTTCCCCGAAACGCATCCGGTACAGCGGCTCGATCGCCTGTTGGAACTGTTCGATCAACCTACCACCCTCGATCGGCTCTGTCAGGTGAGCGGTGGGCATATGCGTAACTTGCTGGGGCTGCTGTTTGGTTGCCTGCAGCAGCAAGACCCGCCCTTCTCTAAAAGCTGTCTGGAGAGCGTCATTCGGACCTATAAAGACGACCTGATTCTGACCGTCAGAGATCATCAATGGGAAATCCTCAAACAGGTGACTCAACAGAAAACCATCGGCAATGAACCCGAGTACCAAACCCTGCTAGCCAGCCTCTTCGTCTTTGAATACCGAGGCCAAAGCGGACGATGGTTTGATTTGAATCCAGCTTTGAAGGAAATTTTGCACGGATAGGGCTACCCCAGTTCAAGCCTAGTTCAAGGCTCGTTAGTCGCTCGTCATTCTCACGCTTCCCTTTGCCCCATGCCGCTCCCTGAGAATATCCGTGCTGTCAATCGTCAATCGCTCCAAACTCTGGTGCGATCGGTAACGCTGAATCCAGGGGAGTTTTCGTTGATTGTGGTGCGCTGCAACTATGGGCGGCTGCAGCGCATGCTGCTGGATGCCGTGCAAGAAACCACTGCTCTCACCGTTGGCGAAGTCAAGCTAACGCCGCAAACCCCCACCCTCTACAAAGCAGTGCAGGCGGCTGTGCGCCATCAGTCACCTCAGGTGCTGATGATCACGGGATTGGAGTCTGTCCCGCATGCCGAAGCTTTACTAGCAGGGGCAAATCTAGTGCGGGATGAATTTCGCAAGAATTTTCGGTTTCCGCTAGTGCTGTGGACGACCGATCAGATGTATCAAATGCTGACGCAGGTTGCCCAAGATTTGAGGAACTTTGCAGCCGGATCAATCGCCTTCAAATTTCCGATTGATGAACTGATTACGTCCCTACGGCAACATGCCGATCGCCTGTTTGAAACCTTGCTATATGCTGCAGGCGATCGCTTCTTACCCAACAGCGCCCTCAACCTGGACACAGGATCGCGGCTCCGGACTGAGTTAGATTATGCCGTACAGGACATTCGCAATAGCGGACAGACCCTCGACCCGGAATTGCAGGCCGGCATCGACTTTCTGCGCGGACGCGATGCCCAAGCTCGCCTGGAAATGGAACAAGCCAAAACCTTTTACGAGCAAAGTCTAGCTTTTTGGGCCGGTGAGGCAGAGCAGGATCACGGTCAAGGACTGCCTGCGGTTCCAGCCCCAAAGTCTGAGATGCCCTCCGAGATGCCCTTGCCCGAGATGTCTTTGCCTAAGGTTCCGCGCCTTGCCCAGATCCATTACCGCGAACGTCAAGCCTGCCTGCTCTTTCACCTGGGTTCCTGGTGGCGACGCTATGCGCGGATGCGGCGGGCAGATTACCGCATGGCGTTGCGGGCAGCCCAGCACAACTTTCAAGCCTGCCTGGATATCTTTCGAGCTGATGGCCGGCTAGACTTGGTGGCGCAATTTATCACGGCGCTAGGAGAAACGCTGCAAAAACTGGGGGAATGGCCGGAACTAGAAGCCCTAGCCCACGATGGACTGGTTTTGCACCAGCGATATGCCGATCCGCTGCGGCTAGCGCGAGACTATGGCTTTTTGGCAGAGGTGGCACTGGCGCGATCGCCCCAATCTTCGGCAGATTGGCTCGAAGCAAAAACTTATGCCGAGCAAGCTTTAGACATCCTGGATCGGGTGGAGCAAGCTGCAGGAAGAATCTTGACCCAACCTCCGATGGCCAGGGCTGGGCAAGATTCACAGGAAGGAAGTTACAAAACTTTATCAAAACCAGCCAATCAAGCTGTATTCCATGCTACTGCTGCCAACTGGGAAGAAGATGCCTTGGCGCTGGCGGAGCAGGTGCATCGAGGCTGGTATTTACTGCTGCTGGCGCGATCGCTTGCTCACCTGGGCGATCGGCAGGCTGCCATCCAGCATTTGGAAACTGCACATCAAGACGGGAATCCCCAAGCCGATCCCACGCTTTACATCCAAATCCTACAGGCCCTACAGTCTCTCTATTTCACTGAGGAGCGCTACCTGGATGCTTTTCAGGTGAAGCAGCAGCGGCGGATTATCCAACAGCAATATGGGTTTACGGCCTTTGTAGGCGCAAGTCGGCTAGAACCACGACAAATTGCCAGCCAGGGCGAACTGGTGCCCTCGGCTGTGGCAGCCGTGGTCATGCAGGAAATTGCCGCATCAGGACGGCAGCAAGATGTGAATCGCTTAGTCTCTCGCATCAGCTTGCCCCGCGACAGGCTGACGGTGATTCATGGCGCATCGGGGGTTGGCAAAAGCTCCATCATCACCGTTGGGCTGATTCCAGCCCTGCGGCAAAAGCGAACCATTGAGGCTCGGCAAATTTTGCCCATCTTGGTATCGGTCTATAACGGCTGGGTGGGTAGCTTAGACCGTGGCATTGCCCAGGAACTCGAATCGTTGGGTGAGGCAACCTTGGTTGAGCCAGCTGCAACGCCTGAAGCCACTCCAGCTAATCCTTTGCCTGCTCTGCTGCAAGGAACCAGCGAACTGCTGACTCCCAGCCCCCGCTCGCTGATTACCCAGATCCGGCAAAACTCCGCTCGCAACCTCTACACGGTGCTGATCTTTGACCAATTTGAGGAGTTTTTCTTTGCCTATCCCGAACTACAGCAGCGGCGATCGTTTTACCTGTTTTTGAAGGAGTGCCTCAACATTCCTTACGTCAAAGTCGTGTTGTCGTTACGGGAAGACTATTTGCACTACCTGCTGGAGATCGATCGCATTGCCAACCTGGAGGTGATTAATCATGACATCCTCAGCAAACAGATTCGCTACCCCTTAGGCGATTTCTCGCTCGCCGATGCCCGTACTGTCATTCACAGCTTGACGGAGCGATCGCAGTTTTCTTTAGAGGCAGCCCTGGTCGATCGGCTGGTGGATGATTTAGCCGGAGAATTGGGCGGCGTGCGGCCCATTGAACTGCAAATTGTTGGGGCGCAGCTTCAGGATGATGGCATTACAACACTGTCCCAATATGAACAGCTGGGGGCTGATCCTAAAGAAACCCTGGTGCAGCGATCGCTAGAGGATGTGATCGACGACTGTGGCGAGCCGAATGAGGCGATCGCCCAAGCTATTCTCTTTCTGCTCACCCAGGAAAACGAAACTCGTCCCTTGAAGCCGCAGGCAGAGCTGGCAGAAGAGCTGATGTTAGCGGAAATTCCCTACACCACCCCTCAGCTAGAGTTGGTTCTAGAAATTCTGGTGGGTTCAGGGCTGGTCTTAAAGATTCCGGAAGAGCCGGTGCCGCTGTACCAGCTCGTTCATGATTATTTGGTGCCTTTTATCCGTGAGCAACGCGATATTGACCTGCTAGAGCGCCTGGCCGACGTTGAAGCCGAGATGGCATCCGTGCAGGCTCAGCGCGATCAACTCGCCGTTGCCAACCGAGAACTAGACGAAGCCAATCGGCAGCTTGACCGCACCAACCAGGAATTAGGCAAAGCCAATCAGGGGCTAGCCGCTGCCCGACGGCAAGAAAGGCAGGTTCGCTCGCGCACCATGATGGCATCGGCAGCAGTCCTGCTGGTCACAACTGGCTTATCCATCTTTTTGGCCCGAGATGCCTGGTTAGCCAATCGTCAGGCTCGGGTAGCCGATCAGCAGCGCGAAGTAGCCCTCCAAGCCACAGAAGTGGCCGATCAACGTCGTCAAGATGCCGATATCCGAGCCAAAGCCGCTGTCGATCGCTTGGCAGCCGCTACCCGCCAGCGGCAAGCCGCCCAGGTGGAGGTAGAGCGAGCTAACCAGGAGCTAGCCGCCGCTCAAGCCAATTTGCAAAACATTCAGCAGGGAGCAACGCAGGCCAATGCCGCCCGCCTCCAGGCAGAAGCCCGCGTCAAAGCGGCGGAAGCGCAGCTCAGCCAAGCCAATGCCAACCTCAGCCAAGCTAACGCCGCACTGGTCATTGCCCAGGCAGAACAGCAAAAAGCCAGAATTGCCCAGCAGGAAGCCAGGGCAGGCACCCGGCTAGAGCGAGCTGGCACAGCCGCCCTGCAGCAGTTTCAGTTCTCTCAGATCGAAGCTCTGGTGACGGCCGTGAAGGCAGGCAAGGAACTGCAAACCCTGGTTCAAGATGGACGACCCTTAGATCAGTATCCAGCCGCTACTCCCCTATTGGCGTTGCAAGCGATCGCCGACAATATTCGCGAACGGGTGCAGGTAGGGGACGGTGCAGGCAGAATTCAGGCGGTGCAGTTTAGCCCTCAGGGCGATCGCTTTGTCACCGCTGGCACAGACGGCACATTCCGGCTCTGGGATTTGCAAGGAGCTTTAATCCAAAAAATTGTGGCCGCTGCCGGTGGCATTCGGGATGTGCAGTTTAGCCCCAATGGACAGACGATCGCCACGCGTAGCTCCGAGGGCGATGTCCGCCTCTGGTCGGCTCAGGGAACGCTGTTACGAGCATTACCCAACGCTGCCGCCAGCCTACAATTTAATGCCATTGGACAGCTGCTCACCATCGATACCGATCACCTGCGGATCTGGGATCCGCAAGGCAATCCGATCGCCAGCCTACCCCAACCGGCAGGCATTGTCAGCGCCCAACTCAGTCCCAACGGCCAGCAGCTAGCCATATTGGACGACACTGGCAAATTCAGCCTCTTGGCTCTGCCAGCCCCGGGGGCAAATGCAGCTCCCAATGCCGTTACGGATGCTGTCACAGCTCTTGAACAAACAGAGATGAATCAAAATGATCCAGCCGGCGGACTAAGTTCAACGGTTAGCGGCAGTGTCCAGTTCAGCCCCAATGGGCAATATTTAGCCCTCAGCAATGGGCAGACGGTCAGGCTGTGGAATCTCAAGTCGCGCCAATTTGCCAGCATTACCGGGCAAGCAGGCAACTTATCCAGTTTGCAGTTCAGCCCAGACAGCCAGTTTTTGGCCACCGCTGGCGAAGAAGGCGTTCTGCGTCTGTGGCAAGTGGGCGATCGCTTCTGGCAGGCTGCAGACAGTGCCCGCACGCTAGGCAGGGGCAACGAGTTTGCCGTCTGTCAGGGACATCGAGCCGCGATTCGCGGCATTCAATTTAGCCGCAAGGGTCAAATTGCCACCCGCAGCGATGACAACACAATTCGCCTCTGGGATATTCGCGGCAATGCCCTTGCCGTTCTGCGTGGTCATCGCGGCAGAATTGAGTCTATGCAGTTTAGCCCGGATGGTCAACGCTTGCTGACTGGGGGAGCCGATGGCACAGCCCGTCTCTGGAATCTCCAAAGCAATGCCAGTGCAGAACTACCGGATCAACAGGGAGACTCTCGCGATCGCCTGGCGCTGCGCTTTAGCCCCACAGGTCAACAGTTTGTCACAGGCAGCAAAGATGGCGTCATCCGCCTCTGGGATCTGCAGGGGCATCTGTTGCAAGAATTCCGAGAACGGCTCAAAGATATTCAGGACATCCAATTGAGTACAGATGGTCAAAAGCTAGCCGTGTTGGCCTACAGCGCCTCTGGTACCACCTTGCGGCTGTGGGATATCCAGGGCAATGTGTTAGCCAAGTACCCTGAACCACCCGGCAACCTGTTTAATCAAGCCAATCTACATGATCTGCGCCTGAGCCCGAATGGGCAATTTCTGGCGGCTCTGGGAGATGATGGGGCCGTCAAAGATGGGGTGAGACTGTGGAATACGCAAACCAATCAGGTGAAAACTCTAACCCCAGGTGGCACTCTCAGCCTGCAATGGAGTCCGGATGGGCAGAGGTTAGCTACCGGCGGCACCGATGGCATCGTCCGCCTCTGGGATTTGCAAGGCAACCTGATCCGCTCGTTCCAGGCTCACACGGCCGGCATTCAGGACATTCAGTTTAGCCCAAACGGGCAGCGTCTCGCGACGGGCAGTGCCGACGGTACGGCCAAGCTATGGGATTTACAGGGCAATCGCCTCAACACCCTGACGGGGCATCGAGGCAATGTCCTGGTCGTGCAGTTTTCTCCCGATGGGCAACGCCTGGCCACCGGGGGAGCGGATGGCACAGCTCGCCTCTGGACGAGGCAGGGCGTCCAGCTGGCTGAATTTCGCGGGCATCAGGGCAGTGTCCTCAGCCTCCAGTTCCGCAGCGATGGACAGCGCCTCGCCACCCGCAGCGAAGATGGCACAACGCGCCTCTGGGGGCTTCAGGGGCAGCAAATCGCCCAATATGACGGCTACCAGTCAGCCCTCAGTCCCAACTGGCAGTACATCGCCACTGCCACGAAAGCACCCTCCCTGGTCAACAACGATCGCCTCAGCCGCATTCGCCTCTGGCAGATCGACGATCTGGCGGGCTTGTTGTCTCGCAGCTGTACTTGGCTCCAGCCTTACCTGGCCCATGCCCCCGATTTGGATGCGGGCGATCGCCGCCTGTGTGACGGCATCACCTCACAACGCTGATGATGCGGCAGTCCGTGATCTGGTAGCCCGGTAAGCTCGCCACCCCCCGTACTGCGTAATCTCCAGCTGCCCGGCACAAAGCATCGGTTCGCCTAACACCCCCAAGCACTGTTCCCCGTCCGCCAGTTGCACTTTGCCAATACACAAGCCTGGCGGCTCTTGTAGCAAAATGCTGGCCAGCCCCGTCACCGGCACCGACCAAATTTCCAGGGCGATCGCTGCTCCGCCCTCAGCCACCCGCATCATCGCCGGATGCACATCCTGAATCGACCAAAGGCGATAAATCGGTGCAGTGGTTGTCTCTTGAACAAACTCCGCCCCTACCTGCAGCAAATTTCCATTGAGCTCCAGTCCTTGCATCAAAGTGCCATTGACTGCCAGATTCACCCGTTCGTCTTTCATAAAGCTGATACCGCTACTGCACTCTGACTCTTCAACCCTGCGATCACCGCTGCCGCTGGAGCAGTCCATCCCACAATGCCGCCTTGAGCCCGCACCATCTCCAAAGTTGCCTGCTTGAATTCAGGAAAATAGCTTTCGGTGCAGTCTTCTACCATTAAGCATTCATAGCCGCGATCGTTTGCCTCGCGCATAGTCGTTTGCACACATACTTCTGTCGTCACGCCAGTAATCAGCAAGTGCGTAATCCCCTTTGCCTGCAGCTCCGCCTGAAAATCCGTCTGACAAAATGCTCCTTTGCCAGGCTTGTAAATCACGACTTCTCCGGGCAGTGGCTCCAGTTCGGCAATAATGCCATTGCCCGGCTCTCCCTTGATCAAAATCCGCCCCATACCGCCAGGATCACCAATTTTCAATGACCCTTTCCCCCGATGCAATTTGGCAGGAGGGCAGTCAGACAAATCGGGCTGATGGCATTCAATCGTATGGAAGATCGGCAGTTTATTCGCTCGAAAGGTCGCCAGCAGTTCTTTCAGGGTAGGAACGATCGCTTGCAGCCGAGCTACATCATTACCCAGCGCATCGCCAAATCCCCCCGGTTCCAGAAAGTCACGCTGCATATCAATAATCACTAAGGCCAGCCGATTGAGATCAGCCGGCAATTCATAGTCGTAAGGCAAAGCCGAAATTGTAGACATAGGCTTGATTAATCGCTTCAAAAGCAGTGAATCACAGAGTATTGTGCAGGTTTTACCACAACTCCAATCCTTAGGAGCGATCGCAGTACACCAAATTCACTGCCTTTCACCAAATAAATGCCTCTAGCAAAACAAAAACCTTTAGCCAAACAAAAAGGTGAACCCATCTGGATTCACCCATAAGCAATTGATTTTAGAATGCGGATGGCGAGACTCGAACTCGCAAGGCAAAGCCACACGCCCCTCAAACGTGCGCGTATACCAATTCCGCCACATCCGCAGGTTGCTGTAGAGAAGGTCTTCACTTTCTCCAGTAATCCAGCATACTCCATAAAGTCCAATTCTGCATCTCTTTCTCAAAGGTGAGTCTAGTTCGGCAATTTACAGCGATCGCGCGCTGAGGATACAGGAGAGATGCACTCTATACCCACCCTTCAGGCTGCAGCTACTGCGATTTTCCGCTGATTGTTTAACAGCCGAATCATTAGGTTCCAGCGGAGTGCAAAACGCGGAGTGCAAAACACTGCAAGCGATTTTTGCAGCTCCTATTGCAATCCTAAAACTTTACGGGAACCCTAGCTTCTGTAAGCTGAGATCCGGACAAATTTTTCATAATTTTTTTAACAAATTAAGGATGACATTTTATGAATCTACTAAGGTTTTATCTCGCTACTCAAAGATCCAATCGTTCGATAGCCCACTTCAGCCGCATCTATGGGCACTCTCGCTCTACCGCAGCAGGATTTACCGTCATTGAAGTCTTGGTCGTAGTCATGGTTGTCGGCATTTTGGCAGCGATCGCCGCACCCGGTTGGCAGTCTTTCCAGAGCAGCCGCAGCTTAACTAATGCTCAGGATGAGATATTTCAAGCAATCCGGCAAACACAAGCAGAGGCACTCCGCTCTCATGGCACTTGGCAAGTCAGCTTCCGCGAAACCGGAAACCAATTGCAGTGGGCGATGCATCCTGCCTCCACTGACCCAGCAGCAGCAACCTGGCAAACCATCCTAGCCGGCACCCACATTGATCCCAACAATACAACGCTGAATCAACAGGGCATCCTTTATCGGCTGCAATTTAATGAACGTGGCCAGGTCAACGGTCAATTAGGCAGACTGACACTCAAGACAAGCGATAGCGATCGCATTAAGCGCTGTGTTTTTGCCTCAACGCTGTTGGGGACGTTGCGTAAAGATGCCGATCAGAGATGCCAATAAGCAAGCAGATCCATCAGGAAGCAACCTCTACATTTTGTAGCTCGGCCTTGTTGCTTCCTGATTCAGCCTTTAGAAACTGGGCAACCTGGATGAAATAAAACCCTGAAGGGGGCAGCGCTACCCTGGCTTAAAGGCTTTGCGTCTAACCCCCCTTCATTGAATTCACAATTCTTAGGGGCTGCTAAATCTCAGCTAAACCCAGTCCTCCCTATTATTATTATTTTGATAAGGCTTAATTTGTTGAGTAGAATCTGCCCAGCTACAGGTTGGTTGCTGAGGAGATGATCCACCTTTATGAATCGTCGCTGGATTGGATGGGCTATAGGGCTGAGTGTTTGGGGGCAGGCGATCGCGGCCTCGGCCCGTCCTGCTGAAGTTTTTCAAGCGCACCTTGGACAAATTCGGCAAGAGCTGCCGTCCCACTACGTCTTGCGCCTGCCATCCGAAATTTTGCTGGGCGGGCCAGGCATGTCGCCCGATGAAATGAATCAGCTGATTGTCAAAGTCTTGCCCGCAAGCACCCCACCTCGGCTAACCATCAGCCTCTTCACCTGCAATAGTTCGCCTTATCCTTGTCTAGTGGGCAGCTTCTCTGTAGAGAGCGTCACTTCCCAAAACGCTCAACGTGAGTTGCTGTCCCACCAGAGGTTCAATGCGCCGATTACTCTGGCAGAGGGTGTGCGAGGCTACCTGCGTGAAGGCAGCGCCCTAAACCCTCCGTCTGATTTTTCTTCGGTGATGTGGCAGCAGGACCAGATGATCTACACCGTCAGCTTCCTTGCCACCGAACGGCAAAATATTTTGTATATGGCGCGATCGATGGCAAATCAACCGCCCATTTTGTCAATGCAGGTGCCGACAGCATCTGGGAAGTAGGAGAGGACAAAAGCGGCAAAGAGGGACGCCAATTCTTCTGGCGATCGCACCACCGCTGCCCTAATTCTTTTTTCAAGATTTCTTAAGAGACGCATTCAGTGATAATCTGAAAATTGGCAGATTTACAAATGTTCAGGCTTTTTGCAAGTCTCTAGTCAAGTCTTTTAGAAGCTGATCACACGATAGGCGCAAGCATGGTCACCACAGCAGAAAAAACCAACGTCGGTTACATTACCCAGATCATTGGTCCCGTTGTAGACGCAAAATTTCCGGCAGGACAAATGCCTCGGATCTACAACGCCCTTTCCGTCAAAGGTACGAACTCGGCTGGACAAGAGATTTCGGTCACTTGTGAAGTGCAACAACTCTTGGGCGATAACCAAATTCGTGCCGTTGCAATGAGTTCTACCGATGGCTTAGTGCGCGGCATGGAAGCCGTAGATACGGGCGCTCCAATTAGTGTTCCCGTAGGAACCGCTACTTTAGGGCGAATTTTTAACGTTTTAGGTGAGCCTGTAGATGAAAAAGGTCCAGTCGCTACCGACGAGACTTCTCCCATCCACCGCTCTGCTCCTAAATTCACCGATCTGGAAACGAAACCTTCAGTATTTGAAACCGGGATTAAGGTGATTGACCTGCTAACGCCCTATCGTCGAGGCGGCAAAATTGGCTTGTTCGGCGGCGCAGGTGTAGGCAAGACCGTCATCATGATGGAACTGATTAACAACATTGCTACTAACCATGGCGGTGTATCAGTTTTCGCTGGCGTGGGCGAACGCACCCGCGAAGGCAATGACCTTTATAACGAAATGATTGAGTCGGGTGTTATCGACAAAGATAACCCGGAAAATTCCAAGATTGCTCTGGTTTATGGCCAGATGAACGAGC
>DATNOY010000617.1:0-5877 GCA_036703495.1 Coleofasciculaceae cyanobacterium | reverse complement strand
ACAGGAATTCCAACAGGGGGATTTGAAGCAAGCCGAGACTTCGTTGCGTCGAGCCTTGCAGCTAGGACTGGCAGGGGAAGTCCACTATTGGCTGGTAAAGTGCCTGCTGTCCCTGAATCGGTTGGATGCGGCGATCGCCCTGATTCGTACAGCTTTTGCAGATGGCAGTTTGCCGAAAGACTACAGTATTTGCTATGCCAAACTGCTGCTATTGCAAGGTGATACGGCAGCCGTAGAGCAACTGCTCAACAAACAGGCAAAGCGCTTCTCAGCTGCCCAGCAGCACTGGCTGCGGGGAGTTTTGGCGCTAAAAGCCGAGCAACCTGCAGTGGCTCTAGACGCGTTCCAAAAAGTCAAACGTCCGTTGACGCCGGGCGATCGCCCCAATATTTGGCAAATCTATACGCAGCAGGCACTGCACAACTGGGATGCCGCTGCTCTCAAGCTGGGGTTAACAGCCACGAGCATGTGGGGCTTTTCGCCGACCAGACCTACCTATTCTGAGCATCCGATCTTGGAGCGGTTAGCCTTGCTCTACCATATCGAAACGGGGCAGCCCCCGCTAGAGCAGATGCAGTTTAGTATAGGCAATCGCTTCCTGATAGAGATAGTGGATGTCCTCTCTATTTTGGAATTTGTGGAGGAAAACAACCCTCATGATGCGGTGCATATTCTGCTAAAGCTCGATCGCCGTTCCAAAAAATTTCCGGAACTCGAGACGTTGCGTCCAGCGCTGCTGACTTTGGCAGGACAGCAGGCCCTGACCCAGGGTGAAGTGTCCTGTGCCGTAGAGTTTTGGCAGCTCTTGCAGCGGGAGCAGCCGTTTGATCCCCAGCTAGCCGTAAATCTGGTGAAAGCCCTGGATCTGAATGAAGACTACCAGGAGCTTCAGCGGCTGTTGACTCGGCTGATCAAGTGGCTGGAGCAAGACATGAAACAGCAGCCGCAAAACTGGTCGGAGGAACGCCGCAAATCTACGCTGGTTTATGCCCATTGCCGTCTGGCAGATACCTGGATGGCAATGGGCCGGGCGCGGGCTGCCATGGGTGAACTGCAGGCGGCAGAGCGTATTGATTCGGCCTCGCCAGAAGTCATAGGACGACATGGATTGGTGGCTACCCTGGAAAAGCGATACGACGAGGCAACCCGGTTGCTGACTCAGGCGCTGGAGGGTGGGTGTCGATCAGCCGAGGTTTATACGGTACTGATTGATACCTGGAAGAAATTGGGCAACTCAGCAGCTGCCTTAGAAGCCCGGCGGCGGTTTGGCAAGAAGTTTGGCGATCTCAATCCCGAAGCGGAGGTAGAGGTGCTGCCCTGGGTCGATGCCCTGTCTACCCTCAGCTATCCCTTCTTTAGCCGCTTAGTGCAGGCGGGCAGCGATCGCGATCCGGCCCTGCGAGCCTGCCAGATTTTTGTGGATGCGGTGGTCGGAGAGCCAACCTCTGGCGGCAAGGTTTCACTCAACCAAAGCCAAGCCATTTCAGCCTGGGATCAGCTGCTGCAAGGCTTGGCTGCTCCAGAGCAAGTGCCGACCCTGCAGGCGATCGCCCTGTCTATCCTGCTGTTTGCCAAACGAGAAAAGGGGATTGCTGCCCTGATTACCCAATACATGCTGAAGCTGGTTGATTTGGGCGAGCAGCAGCCGGAAGCCAAAGAGGCGCATCTTGTGATCTTGACCCTGAAAGAGCGCGATGCGAAAAAGCTGCAAATCCCCCTACAGTTTTACCTCAGCAACGTCCCTCAACCGGGCAATGCCTTAGCTCAGCTTCAGCTCCAGGTGCATCGCTACACGCAAACCATTCCCCAAGACCAGATCCTACGCCCCTTCATTGAGGAGGCGCTCAAGCGAGAACCGCAAAATCCGCTGCTGCTGCTGGCCAAAGCCACAACCTATCCCGCTGAGTCCCCTCACTACGAGACGTATAAACAGCAAGGGTTTGAGCTGGCCCGTCGGCTTCAGGATGCCAAAGCATTGCAGGCCTTCCGCGAAGAGCAAGCCTTTCTCAATACCCGAGAGTCTCAGCAGTTCCTCCCCGATCCATCCACGTTCGATGACTTTGGGATGGAGGATATGGATGATCTGCTGGAGAGCATGATTCGCAAAATGTTTGGCAACAAAATCCCCCCCGCTGAACTGAAGCGCATGCTGCCCGAACTCAAGCAGATGATGCTGAACAGTATGCCATCCGACTTTGAGGAAGATGAGGACGAAGAAGACGCGGGGGGCTTTGGCTTTGGCTTCCCCTTTGGTGGATTTTCGCCGCCGCCCAGCCGCAAGTCGGCCAAGCGGAAACGTCGGTAAAGCTAGCTTCTTGACCTTGCCAACTCTTGACTCTCCCATCATGACTTCTCCCTACGATCGCCTTGGCATTACTCCGAGTGCCACACCGGCCGAAATTAAAACCGCCTACCATGCCAAACTGAAGGAATTTCCGGCCCATCGGCATCCCGAAGAATTTAAAGCTATTCGGGCGGCCTATGACACGATTCGCAAAGGCGCAGCGGCAGACGATGATTTTTTCTTTCTGGTTCGCCCGCTGGAGCCCCCGCTGGATCCCGCCGTTTTACAGCAGTTGCGACACCGGCTGATTGATCAACTGCAGATCAGCCTGGAGGAGCTGATTCGGGAAACGTTTTAAGCAAGAATTGGGAGATTCAAGAACTGGGAAATACAAGCACAAAGGAGGATAGTATTGCCCTCTGCCCAACCCGTCAAACGATCGCGATGAAATATGGTTGACCCACAGGCTTTATTTGAAAAATTTCTCAACCTGATTGAGACGACCCCGGCGCTACCCGAGTATTTAGCAGCAGAGCCGACCGAGGCTGTGTCCTTTGATCCCTATCAAATGGTGGCAGAGTGGATTGCGTTGCGGCATGAGCTGAAACAGCAAGGGAAGCTATTGCAAGCCAGCCAAAACACGCTGCAACAAACTTTGGCAGGGCTACAAGCAGAAAACCTTCAGCTGCAACATCAGCTAGAAACCCAACAGCCGGCAGCGCCGGATCAGCAATCGCTATGGCGTGATTTGCTGACGGTGGTGGATGTCCTCGATCAGGCCTGTGCCCATTGGCAAGCGCAAATTGACGCCCAAGCCCTTGATGCCCAATCCCAATCGGTAAATCAACCGGTTTGGCAACGCTGGCTCCGGCAGTTGCTCCCGGCTGAACCGGAATCAGCCTCGCTGCGCGATATTTTAGTGAGTAACCAAGAGGGGGTAGCCTTAATCCGGCGATCGCTCCTCGATGTTCTGCGTCAGCGGCAGGTGATTCCCATCGAAGCGCAGGGACAGCCGTTTGATCCCAAAATTATGTATGCTGTCGGTCGTCAGGCGAGTACATCGGTTCCAGAGAACACCGTGATTCAAGAAGCGGTGCGAGGATATTGGTGGGGCGATCAAGTGTTACGAGAGGCACAGGTGATTGTGTCGGTTCGCAAAGAGTGAAAAGGGGGAAAACGATGAGTAGAACCGTTGGCATCGACTTAGGGACAACCAATTCTGAAGTGGCGATCGTCGAAAATGGGCAGGCGCGGGTTTTGCCAGGAGAAGATGGCGACTTGATTTTGCCCTCCTGTGTTGGCTTTAGCGATGTCGGCAAACTGCTCGTAGGGCGCGAAGCGCTGCGGCAGTATGCCGCAGCTCCCGATCGCACCGTTCGTTCTATCAAGCGGTGGATGGGGACGGATCACAAAACAACGCTGCGCGTCTCCACCGCATCCGACGAGACGCGAGACTATTTGCCCCATGAAATCTCAGCCATGATCCTGCGGGCCCTGAAACAACGGGCAGAAACTGCTTTGGGCGAAGCCGTTACCCAGGCCGTGATCACGGTTCCGGCTTATTTTACGGACGCTCAACGGCAGGCAACTAAAACAGCTGGGGAAATTGCTGGCTTAGAAGTATTGCAAATCATTAATGAACCGACTGCAGCCGCCTTAGCTTATGATGTGCGATCGCCCGAAACAGAGCAGGTATTGGTGTATGACTTAGGCGGCGGCACCTTTGATGTTTCAGTCGTCGAGATTACTGGCGAAGTGACCGAAGTGCTGGCCAGTCACGGCAATAACCAGCTAGGCGGGGATGATTTTGATCGACGACTGCAACTCCACCTGGCAGAACGATTCCGGCAGGCGCATGGTGTTGAGGTCCCCGACGATCCCGCCACCCAAGCCCGGCTCTTGCGGGCCGCCGAACAAATCAAAGTGACGCTGAGTACGCACGCTTTTGCGCCGGTACGGGAGGCTTTCTTAGGCAGTAAGGGCAAGACGGCTCTGCACCTGGAAACCGAGATTGCCCGGTCTGACTTCGAAGATTTGATTCGGCCGTTATTAGAAGAAACCCTGGAGGCGATCGATCGGGCCTTGACCGATGCCGGTCTGGATGCCGACGATCTAGATCGGATTATCCTGGTTGGCGGCTCTACCCGGATTCCGCTAGTGCAGCAGATGGTGGAGGAACATTTAGGGCAGGCTCCGGTAGATGGCGTTCAGCCCGATCTCTGTGTGGCCCTGGGGGCAGCGCTGCAAGCTGGCGTATTGGTAGGTGAAGCCGTGGAAGCCATCCTGGTGGATGTGATTCCACATTCTCTAGGGATTTCAGCCGCTATGGATACGCCTATGGGCATCCTGCCGGGGTTCTTTAGCGTGATTATTCCGCGCAACAGCGTAGTGCCGGTGTCTCGTTCCGAGGTCTATTCCACGGTGTCGGATAATCAAAAAGCCGTCGAGATTGAAATCTTTCAGGGCGAAAATCAAGTGGCGGAAGAGAACGTGCCCCTGGGTGCCTACAAAGTTGAAGGATTGCCCCCCGGACCGGCGGGAAGTATCCAAATTGAAGTGCATTTTGACTTTGATTTAAACGGGATTTTGACGGTCACTACGATCGAAAAGGGTAAAGGGCAGCAGGGAACGCTGGTTGTCAACCAGTCTGGTGGTGTACAGCGGCTGTCGAGCCATGAACTGAAGCAAGCCAGAGCAGATTTGGAGGCGCTGTTTGAAGCGGATGAAACAATCGATATCTCGGCAGTTTCAGGAGATCAGGAAACGGTTCCGCTTGATCCGGAGTTAGCTACCCTGATCGATCGGGCGCAGGAAATTCTGGATACGCTGGAGTCTGAGCAAGCAGAGGAATTACAAGAGTTGCTGGATCAGTTGGAAGATGCGATCGCCGAAGGTGAAACGACCTCGATTGCAGAACTTCAAGAAGAAATCGCTGATTTTCTCTACTACGCCACGACCCATAATTCTTGAGTTTAACGGGTGAACTTTGACGATGAAATGTCCCGTTTGTCGCGCTACCTACCGCTCGCCAGGGCAGACAGAAGATGCCGCCGCCAGCCTTTGCCGTCGCTGTGGGGTCGATCTCTCCCCGCTGATTCAGATCCACGATCAGTCGATCTGGCACTACCGACAGGCGGTTGAGGCGTTTAAAGCAAAGGATTATGCCGCCGCCGCCCACCATAATCATCAGGCGTTAGCACTCGATCGCCACAACGCTGATTTCCATGCTCTGTCCGGACAACTTTTGGCGTTGCAAGGAGAGTTGGGACAGGCGATCGCCGCCTGGAAGATCGCTCGCCAGCTGAACTCACAGCACCCAACTGCGGCTGCTTGCCTCCAATGTTTTACGGCGGTCTAAGCCGGTCAAGGTCTAAGCCGGTCAACCTGACGGGAGTCCTGTTAGACCCAAGTGAATGAGCTGAATTAGGCTGGGGAGAGGGGGACAGGTCGGTTTCCACCTGGCCCAGTCGGTTGAGAACTAGTATGTGATTCGTATGCGATTCGTTGATTGTCCAGTTGGTCAACCTCGGCTTCAATCTAGCCACCGTTGGTCGGATGAGCGAGACGCTCAATTCTCGCCATCCTGCGCTAGT
>DATNOY010000616.1:0-10820 GCA_036703495.1 Coleofasciculaceae cyanobacterium | reverse complement strand
CAACGGCTGGCTTCCACATCAGAGTAGGGAGCGCCAGATGCTTGAGTGGGAACGCTGAGATTAACGTTGGGGAGGCTGTCTACGGCTCCCAACACCATGGAAACCAGCTGCTCACGGGTCAGAGAAGCCGTCGGGCGGAAGGTATTGTCTTCAAATCCAGAAATGAATCCAGTCTGCACCGCCTGGTTGATTTCAGCAATATAGATATCGCCCTTGGTATCTGGGAAGCGAGCCGTCGGGGTTGTCGAACCTGTGCCGCCTGTACCTGTACCGCCTGTGCTACCGCCTGTACCCGTGCCGCCTGTACCTGTGCCGCCTGTGGTGCCACCTGTACCCGTGCCGCCTGTCGAACCTGTGCTGCCGCCTATGTTCGTGGTAGCTGGAGGAGTTGTCCCTTCGTAGGTAAGGTAGACATGCCCTAAGGTGCGATCGCCAAACACCCGCTTGGTAAAGCGCCAGCCTTGATCGAGATTAATTTTTGCAAAATCAGTTATGCCGTTCGTATGCCCAATCACAATTGCCTGTCCAGAGCGATCATTGGGCGCTCCAATCAGCACCATATCATTCCCTTGGTTGACGACTCGCAGGCTGTAGCGTAGCCCCAAATCTTCGCCATTCACCCGAATCGAATAACCGTTGCTATCGGTGCTACGGCTGCAAATGCCAGTAAAGTCAAAGGTAAGCAGCAGCGGATCCACCTTCACCGGCTGAGTGCCAAACTCACTCCAGCAAGGACGGCTATCTGCCACCTGTTCCAAAATTAAGAGCTGGTGTGCTGCACCCCCACGATAGGGAGAAGCCACCGCCACAAATTTACTTTGATCAACTTCTTTTTGACCAAATTGTCCAGCAAGCGCAGGATGGATAGCAGCAACGGAACTAACGACAGCAGTTGTAGTGACGGCAGCGATCGCAGCCATGCGACGGAGGGTAGATTTCATGGTGTAGCCTCAGGTTAATTCTGTGATGGTTGGAAGAGAGATTTTGACGGTCTGAGTGATGACAAAGGAACAATGAAACCTTCTAAAAAATCGATTTCTAATTATTAAAGAAGCGCGATTTCTTGATAGATTCAATGACTTTAAAAGCGGGTAAATGTTCCTTATAAATAATGCTGAATTCGGCGTTATACATTACCTTTGATGCACTCAATGACTTGGGGAATGAAAGTGATGTTCCCTGATAGATTCTCTAGTCAAAAAGCGAAACGTTGGCTCTTAATGACTCTGAAAGACTGCTTGAGGAAAGAATATGTTCCCATCTCGACGCTGCCAAATAGCTAATCTAAGTCTTCCCAGTTCAGCGACGATCGCCACAGTCTGATAGCCGAACGGAATGGTTTAGTTCACCACACTCAGTTCATTCAAAACATCTGCAATAGATCGTTTGACTGGATGTTTCCATGCCCTTTCTCTGTTCTCAAAATGGGGTTTAATTGAGGGAATGATGATCGTCTGACTGAAAAGCAGCAGAAAAGTTTCCGCCGGCGATTGTTTACTGACTTTGTTTACTGACCCAAACACCCAATCCCCAAACTTACTGGCAAACTAGAACTAGACTTCCTAATTGCGATTAGCCGTGTCTGATTCTCCCAATTCGTATCATGCTGCGTCCCCAGCACCTGCCCCTCCTGCGGCTCACGCCTCTACCGAATCCCTACAGGGGGTGGTTGAACGCCTCACCTACCATTCCGAAGAGACTGGGTATACGATCGCGCGTTTCAAAGCACCCCGTACCAGCGAACTGCTGACAATCGTGGGTAATTTTGCCAATATCCAAGCGGGGCAAACCTTACAGTTAGAGGGCACTTGGCGCGAACATCCCAAGTATGGGCAGCAGTTTCAGGTGGTGCAATATCGGGAAACCAAACCTGCCACGCTAACCGGGTTAGAAAAATATTTGGGGAGTGGGCTGATTAAAGGAGTAGGCAACGTTACCGCCAAGCGGATTGTGGCGCACTTTGGGCTAGAAACGTTAGACATTATTGAAAATCAAATTGAGCGGCTCAGCGAGGTTCCAGGTATTGCCCAGAAGCGAGTCAAAATGATCCAGGAAGCCTGGACAACGCAGAAGGCCATTAAGGAAGTGATGCTGTTTCTGCAAAGTCATGGTGTGTCCACGACCTATGCCGTCAAAATTTACAAGCAATATGGAGATGAATCGATCGCCATTGTCACGCGCAATCCTTACCAGCTAGCCACCGATGTCTATGGCATTGGGTTTGTCACAGCCGATGCGATCGCCCGCAACGTTGGCATTGATCCAGGTTCTGAGTTTCGCTACCGCAGCGGCATTTTACATGTGCTCAGCGAAGCGGCCGAAGAAGGACACTGTTTCTTGCCTCAGCCTGAACTGGTCGAACGAACCGTGAAACGATTAGCCATTGCCGATCACCAGCCTGCTCCAGATATCGTCTTAGCCTTAACCTTCGAAATGGCCAAAGGAGGAGAGCTGGTGCTGCAAGCAGGGCAGCCGGAAGAACAGGTGATTTGCTACAGTCCCCCTTTCTATGGAGCGGAATATAAGTTAGCCGAACGCCTGCTGTATCTGCTTAGTGAGCCAGTTACGGTAGATCTAGAACGGGTGCAGCGCTGGATCGATCGCTTCGTGGAGAAAATTGGGCTACAGCTTTCGGCACAACAGCGACAGGCAGTTGAAATGGCAGCTCAGCACCGAGTCTTGGTCCTCACGGGCGGCCCCGGTGTCGGCAAAACTTTTTGCACTCGCACGATTGTGGCCCTGTGGCGCGCCATGGGCAAAACGGTGGCTTTGGCGTCTCCCACCGGACGGGCGGCACAGCGCCTCAGCGAAATGACTGGGCAGGAAGCGAAAACCATTCATCGCTTGCTAGAGTTTGACCCCAGCCAGTTCAATTTCAAACGCGATGGTGACAATGCCATTCCCGCTCAGGCGATCGTTGTCGATGAAGCTTCCATGCTGGATTTATTTCTGGCGAATTCTTTAATCAAGGCAATTCCGCTGGATGCTCAGCTGTTGCTGGTGGGTGATATTGATCAGCTGCCTAGTGTTGGCCCCGGCAATGTATTAGCCGACTTGATTCACTCAGGGCAAATTCCAGTAGTGCGGCTGACAGAAGTCTTTCGACAAGCTCAAGCTAGCCAAATTGTCAGTAATGCTCACTCTATTAATCAAGGCAAATTTCCCAAATTAGAGCTGGTTTCTAATCAGCCGCAATCCGACTGTCTATGGTTGGCTGCCCCCGAACCCGAACATGGCGTGCAAGCTATTCGAGAGCTGATTACAGAGTTAATTCCTAGACTGGGATTTGAGCCTGCCCGCGATGTGCAGGTGCTTTGTCCCATGACTCGCGGAGAAGTAGGAACGCGCAACTTAAACAAAGTCTTGCAGGAATTGATTAATCCACCTCAGTATTCCAAGGCTGAGCTGGTGCGGGGCGGCATGACGTTGAGAGTTGGCGATCGCATCATCCAACAGGTTAACGATTACAACCGCGAAGTGTTTAATGGCGACCTGGGTGTGATTACAGCACTCGATCCAGAAGAGCAAGATGTGCAGGTGCAGTTTGGCGAACGCCTGGTCACCTATGACTATGCCGATCTCAACGAAATTACCCTGGCTTGGTCAGTCAGCGTTCATAAAGCGCAGGGTAGCGAGTATCCGGTCGTGATTCTGCCGCTGTACATGCAGCATTACCTGATGCTAAGCCGCAACCTGCTTTACACCGGATTGACGCGGGCTCGCAAGCTGGCAATTTTGGTAGGGCCGCAGAAGGCAATTGGGCTGGCCGTGCGTCAAGTAAAAGATCAGCAGCGCTATACCCTGCTAGCCCAGCGGCTACAGGCACTATAGCGGTTCCCAATTGCCTGCAGCACAGGATATTTTGTGACAATCTCGCGGGGCTTTCAAAACATAATCTGGCTGTAACCGAGTGCGCACTGCTATAAAAGAGCGATCGGTGCAAACTCTGGCAGTTCCCCTTTGCCCCTGGTTGAATCCACCATGCCATTCACAAGCTTTACAGAAAAAATACAGTATAGAATAATACTTTTTCGGGCGACATACTTAACAGGACTTCCTAGATTAGAAGAGTCTCAACTCTGAATAGGATGTCTTGATTATGACCGACACCATGAATTTACAAGATGCGCCTGATGGGATGAACCTGCCTGGTCAGAATGGAGGAAACCAGAGACCTCCTGCGGGCGCGATGGGTCAGCCTCCTGCCGATGACAATGGTGATGGAATTGAGCCAAAACCACCCCGAGCCGGTAAAGGGGAAAAACACAAACACGGACATCGGCAGCCCGGTATGGGAGGAGAAGGTAATGATACCCTGATGAGTAGCAAAAACAACATGATCCTCAATGGCGGTGCTGGCGATGATAAGCTCATCGGCGGCAAGGGAAAAGACCTGCTAGTTGGGGGTGACGGCAACGACATTCTGTTTGGGCATCGAGGTCCCAACATCATGGTGGGTGGCACTGGCAGCGACATCTTCGTCTTGAATCGCGGGCGCGGACACAATATCGTCAAAGACTTCAATGCTCTAGAAGGCGACAAACTAGCCTTACCGAGAGGACTCACCTTTGACAAGCTCACGATCACGCAGATTGGCAACGACACCTTAATTGAGCGGGAACACCACAAAGTTGGACTCTTGCTAGGAGTTCAAGCCAGTTCAATTACAGCAGATGTTTTCATAAAACCACCTTCTCTCACAGCACCCTCGCCTCTTACAGCACCTTCTTCTCCCACAACATCTTCGCCTCTCCCTACAGCTTAAACGGCAATCGATGAGATTTATGGCTGAAAAGCTGCGCTTCGCAAGGCTTTTACAGCAACTGCAGATTTGATCAGGAGATTCCATAAAATTCATGAGTAGGGTGTAGGGGCAGTCCCCTGCACCCTATTGCAGTAAATTCCCCATGAAGTAAATTTATGTCTCTAAGGAAAGTGAATTTAATAAAACCCAAAACTTAATTTTTGAAAGCGCGGCAGTGCCGCGCTTTCAAAAATTAAAAGTCCAGTTTTAATTAATTCATGTTCCTAAGAAACTTGTAGGAATAATTGAGGCTATTCAATCCATCCAGCCTCCTCAGCTTTAAGGCGAGGCAGCTGGAGCAGGTACCGCTGGCTGTACCGGGACTACAACGGGCGGTGGTACAGAGATCGGGGCTTGCGGGGGTGGCTCTGCCACAGGAGCAGAGGCTGAAGGAGGATCAGGGGGTGCCGCGGCAGGCGGCGGTTCAGCAACAGCAGGCTCAGCTGCGGCTGAACCGCTCGACGGTGGCGCTGCACTACCACCAGAACTACCGCCAGAACTACCGCCACCAGAACTACCGTCAGAACTACCGCCGCCAGACGAACTATCTGCAGAAGAATCTGAGGACGAGCCGCCGCTATAAGAGCCGCTATAAGAATCCTCGGAACTAGAACCAGAATCGCTCCAATCGCGGCTGGAGTCTTCACTCTCATCACTTTCCCGACTGGGACCACTGCTCGCTGCCGCATAGACTTTCCCGGGGTGGACAGGCTCTGCCTTAATTGAGCCTTCTCGATCGTCAATGTTGTCCGGTAGCTCTGGGAATTTCTCGACGGGAATATCATCAACGAGGTTGATCATGTAATCGTACCAGGTGGCAGCTGCCGTACTGCTGGCTCCCCAAGTCGGACTGCTGTCATCATTCCCTAACCAAACACCCGTCACTAGTTGAGGGATATAACCTACAAACCATAAATCTCGCCGCTTCTCAGAGGTGCCTGTTTTTCCGGCCACTGCGCGATCGGGCAGACTAGCACTGCCCCCTGTACCGCCCTGCACCACGCCTTGCAACATCCAGGTCATGATAGCGGCACTATCAGCATCGAGCGCTCGTTGTGCTTTGAAGTCAGCCTGATAAATCACCTTGCCAAAGCGATCGAGAATCCGGGTAATGCCATGTACCTCAACGTGGTTGCCCTGATTCGCTAAGGTGCCGTAGGCGCTAGTTAACTCTAATAAATTAACTTCGGACGTGCCCAGCGCCAACGAGTAGGCAGGCAAGAGCTTCGATTTGATGCCCATGCGTTGTGCCATCTTAACCACAGGATTAAAGCCCACATCTACCAAGGTCTTGACCGCCACAATGTTAATGGAAGATGTCAAGGCATCTTTCATGCTGACCGAACCCCGGTAATTCTTTCCGTAGTTGTGGGGTTCGTAGCCGTCCACCACATACTTAGCATCTACATACCCCCGATAGGGCGAGAATCCTGCGGCAATTGCAGTTGAATAGACAAAAGCTTTGAAGGTTGAACCGGGCTGACGCTGCGCTTGGGTAGCGCGGTTAAACTGACTTTTATCAAAGTCATCGCCGCCGACTAACGCTCTAATTTCACCATTGCGAGGATCGATGGATACTAATGATGCCTGCTCAAACGCTTCACCGGGCCCATAGTTGGCGATCGCATTCTTAACAACTTCCTGAGCATGCTTTTGCCACTTCAGGTTCAGCGTTGTTTCAATAGTTAAGCCCCCCACTTCTAGCTCATCCTTAGAAACTAGCCGAGGCAGCTGTTGCTGCACATAGGATGTGAAATAGGGAACGGGACTGGTAGCATTGCGAACGGGACCGGGCTTCAGCTTGATGGGTTCTGCCATAGCGGCATTGCCTTCCGCTTCCGTAATGGAGCCAACATGGATCATCCGCTGAAGGACAATATTCCGTCTCTCACGCGCATATTCTGGATTCACCAACGGAGAATAGGCGCTGGGAGCGGGAGCCATGCCTGCAATCAAGGCCATTTCGCCTAGCGTCAGTTTGTTGACGGGTTTGCTAAAGAAAATCCAGGCAGCATCAGCAACACCATAGGCTCCGGAACCAAGATACACCAGGTTTAAGTACTGCTCGAGGATCTGCTTCTTGTTGAGCTCCTCTTCCATTTTTTGCGCCAGCAGCGCTTCTCGAACTTTTCGCCCAATACTCCGCTCTTGATCCAAAAAGACGATGCGAGCTAGCTGCTGAGTGATCGTGCTGCCACCCTCTTTCACCTGACCCGACAAAACATTGGCTAGCGAAGCTCGAGCGATCGCCACATAGTCAACGCCCTTGTGTTGATAAAAGCCCTGATCTTCTGAGGCGATGAAAGCCTCCGGCAAGTGGGGCGGCATCTGGGTTAAAGCTACCTTTTGGCGAGTGGCGGCTCCAATTTGCTGCAACACCGTGCCATCCGCAGACTTAATCGTCATTGAGCCAGCCCGAGTGTAGGTCAGCACATCCTTCATCTCAGGCAGATCTTTGTTCAGCGCCTCCACCGTCTTCACACCTGCAATCACTAGTCCGCCTGCACCCAAGCCCACCCCAACAATGCTCCAAGCCCACCACCTTTGGTAGAGAGGGCGCTTACGAGGCGGTTGAGAACCATTGTCCCCTGGCAAAACTTGGCGGCGGCTCTGTTTTACAGCATGCTTGACTTGCTCCAAAATCTTCAACTCGGAGGTTTTGGCATCTAACCGACCCTGGCGGAGATTTGCTCCCCCCTTTCGGTTAGACATGGCTTTGAGCTTGGCAAGAAAATCAGTCACGTTAATTCCTCACAAACCACCAGGAAGTTCTCCCAATTGCTGACCGGCTCTTCTACTAAATCCTTGAGTAATCGATTAGAGTCAGGGATTTTTGATCCGTTCATGGCTCTAATGCTGGCCCAAGCATCAAGTTTTTAAGCAAGTGGGCAATCTATAGCGTTCACAAACAGTTTGTAAACAGGGAGGTAGGGCACAGTTCCTGCACAGGGGTTCTCCCTCCTGCACCCCGTTCAAAATTAAAAGGATTGCTATACGCTACAACTTTACTAATCGCCCAAACGGATAGCTACAGCCTCTGAACCAAAGGTTCGTAGCGGTTGCTAGGGCATGGTTAGGTTTATCTTGGCTTGATTTAACTTCACCTAAACTTAGTCTTTTTTTAGTCAAAGTACAAGTGAACAAGAAAATCCAGGGATGGTTTTACACCCCTGCATGACCTAATGCCAGCGCCGTTACCAACATGCCTAAAACCAAAAAAGGCTGAGCGCTCGCTTGATACTTCACGTCATTTTTGAGGGGATCCCGCAAAAAATACATGTCTTGAAAGGTGATCTGAGGAATGATCAGCAGCACCAGCAGTACAGCGTAGAGATTTTGATGAATCTGAATCAGAAAAGCAGCAATCCCGGACTGAAAAATATCAATCATTAAGACACAAATCCAGGCAGCTGTGCCAATTCCAAACATGACGGGTAGAGAGGCAAGACCTAACTGGCGATCGCCCTCTACGCTCTTAAAGTCGTTGACTACGGCGATGCCTAAACCTGCCAAACTATAGAACAGGGTGAGCAGCACAATCGTCCAGTTCAGATCGCCGAATAGGGCATGACCCGTCCACCAAGGCAAAGCAATATAGCTAGCGCCCAAGGCATAGTTGCCTAGCCAGCCATTTTTCTTCAGCTTCAGTGGCGGGGCTGAGTAGATGTAAGCCAGCAGCGATCCTCCTACCGCTAATGCAGTAATGGTAGGAAAGCGATGCCCAGCCCACTGATCGAGCGCAAAGGCAATACTAATTCCTGCCAACAGCAGCACCCAGATTTGCGTAATCACTTGGGGAATCGAGATGATACCCGAAGGAATGGGGCGATAGGGTTCGTTAATAGCGTCGATTTCGCGATCGTAAAAGTCATTCACCGTTTGGGTGTAGCCCGTGAGCAGCGGTCCTGCCAGGAGCATACAGGCCGCTGAAATCAGCACATTTTCCAGCGTCCAGGTGTAGTTTCCTGAAGAAGCGGCCCCGCAAACAACACCCCAAATCAGAGGAATCCAGGTAATCGGCTTCATCAGCTGCAGGCGGATCTTCCAAATGGAAGTTTCACCCGACTGAGCCCCTTTCATACCCAAAAGCTGTCGGGCCTTGGCGCTACGATTGTCAGCTTCCGATGTCACTGCACCGTCTGTTTCGGGAGGAATAGGAGCCTCGGGTTCGGGAAGAGATGAGGATGGAGTTAGCTCAGTCATAGCGGCTTATTGCGGTTTGGCAAACGTAGAACCGCATTCTAGCCTAACGTCTATTGGGAAACTGCGGGAAGCCAATCGCAGGATTTTCATCGGCGCTGCTGCGGCGCTGGTTATCTTGCATCAGCTTTTCAGTCATCCAAAGCCCGCCCATTAAAATCATCAGCAGCACCTGCCAAGATGCAGAAAATAAGCCAACGCCTAGCGCAACCAGAAAAGCAGCTGTCGCCAAAGTGCTGATCAAGGGAATGAAGAAACCCATAAATTTGCCTCTCTTGTATCGCTAGAGGAAAAACTGAAGCGTAGACATAAAATGCATCGGTATTTTCAGAAAATTTACTGCGTAAAGTTGGCAAAGATTCCAAAAAATACTGAAGCGCACAAACGAACTTAACACATGTGTCGCCCTGAGGAAATCCCTCGCTTAGATTTTTATTCTCTCCTAATCCTAAAATCAGATGTTTATTCGATCGCGAAGTACCCAGTTCCAAAAAAGCAGCCCAAAGCATCTGCCTTGGGCTAGAAAATTTTATGAACAATGGAGAATCAGCCTTAATTGCTGACCGTTAGCAGCGGACGAAAGCCGTGTTTTAGGGAAACTTGCCCGATCAGATCCATTTTTTCCAACGTAATTTGATTACGCCCCCAAGAGAAGTTGGTGTAGAGCTTTTCAAACTCTAACAGCATGGATTCCGCAAAACAGGCAAAAAGCTGACGGGCTGGAATATCCATATTGACGATTTTCATAATCCGCCAGTCAATGTCCAGCGAATGCTCCACGATGCCCCCATTCAGCACATGAATACCCGGATGCTGAATCAGCGTCGCCAAATTTTTGGGATACCCTCCATCAATCATCAGACAGGGCTGCTTAAGTCTGGTCAGGTCAATCTCTACACCCTTAGGCATACTAGCGACCCAGACCACAATATCTGCCTCTGGCAAAGCTTCTTCTAGCGGCAAAATTTTGCCCCGACCCAGCTCCTCTTGCAGGGCTTGCAGGCGCTCAGAATTACGAGCGACCAACAAAAGTTCTGCCACATCTGCTCTTGAATTTAACCAACGGCAGACAGCGCTGCCAATATCCCCTGTCGCGCCGCAAACGGCTACTGTTGCTTTGGAAAGCTCAATCCCAACGTCTTTAGAAGCTTGTTCAACCTGGCGGCAGATAATGTAAGCCGTATGAGTATTGCCCGTTGTGAATCGCTCAAACTCTAGCTTGATATTACGAACTTGCTGAATTTGGTTGAGGTTAAAGTTCTCAAAAATGATAGATGAGAAACCGCCCAAGGCCGTAATGTTGATGCCATTTTTTTGGGCATGGGCCATAGCATTAATGATCTTGCGGGTAGCAGCCTTAATCCGACGGGCTGCTAGCATTTCTGGTAAAAAACAGGACTCGACGTAGCGCCCTTCAATTTGTTGTCCTGTAGCGCTTGTTACCTTGATTGTGTCAACAATTTGTGGCGGGGCGCTACACCAAAAATCAAGTCCTTGATCCGCATACTCGGGATAACCTAAGTCTTTGGCGACAGATTGGGCGTGTTCTAAACTTGTGAGATGACCAATTAAACCAAACATGGACAGCCTATATAAGCCTGCTAAGTCAGATAGTGGTGAAGTTGAGCGAAGACGAGGTCAAGCACTCTTAAGAATAGTACACAAAATCAGCCTCTAATACTTGTTCCTCTGGGAGACTTGTCGGCTCCCAGAGACAATATCTGCAAAATTACCTGAAAATCTCTGATTTTTTGGCCTAAATCCGCCTCATCTTCCAGGCGATCGCCACTTTAAGGATGACGAATTAATTAAAACC
>DATNOY010000615.1:0-6183 GCA_036703495.1 Coleofasciculaceae cyanobacterium | reverse complement strand
TCTTTGAGCCAGAGGCAGGAGCCGAACGCACAGCCCAGACATTTTCCGTTTGGCAGAAGGCAGTTGAGCGCGCCAAGTATTGGGACACCGAGGGATAAAGTGATCGACCCCAATCGGCGCTATTACGGCTGAGTATGATTTCAGGTTACAATCACGATTTTATTAAAACCGAACTTTTACTTTTTGACAGGGCGGCAATGCCGCCCTGTCAAAAAGTAAGTTTTGGGTTTTATTACATTCACGTTCCTTAGCAACCGTATCCAGCTCCTTTAAACACTTCTTTCAATTCAGTGCCATTAAACTGGTAAATACTGAAATCTGTCGCTTCATATCCATTGTTCTTGACAATCACTTCTTCAGTTCCATCGCCATTAATATCGAGTGTCCCCGCTACCGTATAAGGCGTTCGCGTGACTGGATATTCATAGGGTGTCACTTCACTTGCAATTACCGTCGGCTGATTTTTGTAACTCAACCAGACGTTCGCATATACCGTTATGCCATCAGACTGTTTCACCCGATCAGGGGGTACAGATTGATCCACGCCCTTACGAAGTTTGCCCAGCACTTCAGGCTGTCCATCATGATCCAAATCAAATACAGACACCGTTTCCACTACCGTGGCCTCCGTAGCCGCCTTGGGAACTTGGGTCAGCAACGGTTCACCCAGCGCCAGCAAATCCTGTTTCACTTTTGCCTCATCTAAGTTAGCCGGAAGCTGGGCAGCAGGCAGTGGGTTGTAGTGACTGGCCGCGATCGCCCAGCGCCACGACTCATCCAATTGCCGATTGCCGATGCTGCCGCTAAAGCCACCTGCATGCTCTTTTGGTAATGCATCATACAGAGCTGGCAGCGATCGCTCACTGGTCAACTGCCCTTGCCCAACCAACAGAGAAGAGCAAGCAAATTGGCTAATGCCTAGTTGATCAACTTTGAATTGCCCCAGCAGCTGTGCGCCGTCCACTGCTGTAAAGGTGCGAACGGCACTCAACAGCGATTTCGATTGATTGGTCTGCACAATCCGACTGGCTTCATAGTTGTTATGAATTTGCGGAGTGACATCATTGCTGGCGTCCACATACTGTCCATCAATGTAAAGCGCCAACGGATACACTTCCCCCCTAAACTCATTCTTGATGTTGTCTTTTTTAACCAGAAACAGGGCCACTAAATTACTAGAGAGTTGATGATTAGTGGACTCAGGTTTGGGAACAGGAGAATTCGTTGAGAAATTACAGGCAGAGAGACTACCCAGTAGGATCAACGTTATTAATCCAGATAATCGGTTTAGCTTTATCATCTCTTCCGCAACGGAAATTATGGATACCTTACAAATTGGATTTTTGTTTAACCGCAGCGCTCTACCCATTCCACTTCGGGTAACTGTCCCGCCCGAATGGAGGTAACGCGATCGCCATTGGTTTCAAAAATTAGCCGAGAGTTGCTGTTGGCGGGGGCAACGGTCAGATAATGCCCGCCAGTGACATACTTGTGGTTACTGACCTGCACCTGTCCTGGATAAAGCGCCTGAATCTGAGCTTCAGTATCGCCAACCTTAGCCCCAGACTGCGTAGTTACCTGGCTCACTTTGTTCGTCAAATCAACCTCCATCGGCTGACCCTTGATCTCTCGGATAACATGACTTCTGACATCCACCCGAACAATGCGATCGCCCTTCAGCATGAAATCCAAGCCTTCCAGTCCATCTTGCAGCTTCACATAGCTACAACTTTCATGGATATGCGGGGCGCTGCCATCCAGGGCAATCAGGGGCATGCCTGCCGCTTGCGCGGCTGCCTCAACGGTCATTCCCACCTGAATGGCTCCAAAGCCTTGGGGACTCAGGGTGGCAGACCTTAAGGAAGCTGGGAAAGGACTTGAAGATGCTGATGGATTGGGAGAGGGAGCCAGAGCGGATTGTTCAGGCAATAAAGCGTTGGAAGTTTGGGAGGTGCAAGCGGCAGCACTAAGGAGAAACATGGAGGCAATGAGGAAGCCACTTTTGTTGAACCGTGAAGCAGTCACAGGATTTTCCTTTGGCGAGTTCTTATAGCTATCGTCATCCAGCTGAGGCGGCAGAGAGATGGCTTTCCTGATGAGGTGCTTTTCTCTACACTCCGTCCTCACTGGGGGGGCTAAAGTTATGTCTGATGCGCAAGCTATCCTTGCCACAATAAATACACGACTACTGATTCCAATTCCGTTCTCAAGTCGGTAAGATTTGTCAATATTACCCGGTCAGGTGATTTTGTTGAGGGATGGAAACTTTGCTTTCGAAAAAGAGTCATTCCTGAATTTCTCCAAAATCCGGCTGAACTTGGACTTTTCAATTTATGCTGATATCTAGAGCAACAAGGAGATCGGCGATGAAATTGAGGCATGGTGCAGCAATCCTCCTGAGTGCAACGGTTCTCAGCAGTCTTGTCTACCCGGTTCAGGCACAGCCCCCCCTGCTGATCAGTGTTCGAGACACCTCCCGTTCCCCCGGCTCAACGGCCGAGGATTTGCTCAACCAGGGGTTAAATCAAGCCAAACAAGGCAACCTGCAGGCGGCTATTTTGCAATATACACAGGCACTTCAGGCTGATCCAACCTATGCGCCCGCCTATTTGAATCGGGGAATTGCCTATCATGACCTGGGAGATTATGACCATGCGATCGCTGACTTGCAGGATGCTGTCAAACGCGATCCCAATAATGCCGAAGCCTACTATAACTTGGGGGAAGCCCGCTTCCATGTGGAAGATCTGACCCGATCTCTTCAAGATTTGAGTCGGGCGATCGCCTTAGATGGCAACCATGCCAAAGCTTACAACAGCCGAGGGGTCGTCTACGCCATGATGGGCAACCTGGAGCAGTCCCTGTCCGACTTAAATCAGGCGATCCAAATTGATCCCGCTAATGCTGACGCTTACTATAACCGAGGCAAAGCCCGGACAGAGCTTAAAGACGCAGCCGGAGCGATCGCTGATTACACGGCTGCCATTCGGCTGAATCCAACTTTGGCTGGGGCCTTTGGCAATCGAGGCTTGCTCTATGCCGAGACAGGCCAACCCAATAACGCGATCGCTGATCTCCAGCAAGCAGCTCAACTGTTTCAGCAGCAGGGAGATCAGGCAAGCTATCAACAAACCCAATTCTTCATTCAGCAGCTGCAGTCGCCAGGAAGGCAACGTTAACTTCCTGGTCCTTCAATTCCTTGTCCACCCAATTTATTTGACCACCCACTGTTGAGAATTGGCGATCGTATCGATCGTCTGTTCCAGTTCAGTGAGGGCTCGTGGCGCATTGTCCAGTGCTGGATCGCCCGTAGAGCCATATCGCCAGATGCGCTTGCTTTGCCCGTTTAATGTGACAGAAGTCCAGGCTCCGGGTAAATCTGTAGCCTCTACCGTATATTGTTCAGCCAACGAGAAGAAGTTAGCCGCTTCAATGGCTTTAACCAGCTTTTGCACTTGTTCTGGACTAATTTGAGCAGTTCGTTGACCCTGAACGGCAACAAATGCCTGGCCGTTATACACCACCCTGCCATCTCCATAGACGGTGAGTTGGTAGACGGGGCAAGCTCCAAAACAAGCCGTTCGCTCTAAAGAAACGACCAAATCTGAGTAGGTTGGGGTTTGAGCCACTGCGACTGGAGGGATTGCGACTGGAGAGATGTTCCCTGTAGGAACAACGTTTGGAGAGACAGCCAGCAGGGGGCTACCGCTCAGAGCCAGAAAACCAGCGAGAAGAATAGATTTCATCAGGTAACACTCCTCTTATCTGCTCCCAGCATCGCTCAGGGTTGAGGGCAGTAGGGGCTGGTTGCTGAAACGGTAACGCGACGGTATGGACAAACTCACATTTCCTGCCATGTCGCGCTTCCTGCTTGAGGAGAACCCGCTGATTTTTGAACGAGGCGCAGAGTTTACCTGCAAAAATCAGCTGCACTAGACGCAATTGAGAACTTGACGCCCATTTCAGGGCTAGGCTATTTAGCCCTTTGTTGCTATCTATTTTCAATAAGTAATGCTAGCTTTTATAAGTAAGAGTTCAGACTTTTCCAATCATTATGCCGATCGAGCCAACCAAATTTCTGGCATCTCTGAATCGACGGCAACTTCTGAAGCTAGCTTTAGCCGGGGTCGGGGTTGCTGGAACAACACTGGTAGTACAGCAGTTGCGCCAAGGTGCTGGAAATGCTGCTGTTCAAATCCCGCCTATTCCGGAAGGTACGCCCACCTATGGCAACGGCATCAACCCGATGAAAGTCTGTCGAGAGTTTGATTATGGCACCTTGAAACAGGAAAATGGGCGTACCATTCGAGAGTTTCAAATCACAGCTCAAACCACGACTCTCCAGCTCAATGAAGCCATTTCCTATGTGACTTGGAACTATAACGGACGGGTGCCTGGACCAACGCTACGCGCTACAGAGGGCGATCGCATTCGGGTGGTTTTCCTCAACAAAGGTGGACATGCCCACACCATGCATTTTCACGGCATTCATCCCGCTGAAGTGGATGGCATTAAGCCAGTTCGGAACGATACTGCATTCATCTATGAGTTTGATGCGGTTCCCTATGGTGTTCATCTCTATCATTGCCACATTGCCCCGGTGACTCGCCACATTAGTAAAGGGCTGCATGGCATGTTGATCATTGACCCCAAACAAGGCAGACCCCCGGCTGATGAGATAGTGCTCGTCATGCAAGGGTATGACGTGCATGAAAAGAATCAAAATGAGCTTTATGCCTTCAATGGATTGCCCGATTACTATAAGCAAAACCCGATTCCGATTTATCAAAATCAGTTAGTTCGCCTCTATGTGCTGAATCTAATTGAATTTGACCCGGTAGCCACCTTTCATCTACACGCCAACTTCTTCAAGCTGTTTCCCACGGGCATGACGCTCTCTCCCACGGTAGAGACGGATGTGGTGACCATGGGTACGGCTGAACGACATATCTTAGAGTTCGCCTACCCCTTTCCCGGAAAATTCATGTTTCATCCCCACCAGGATGCGATTGCAGAATCAGGCTGCATGGGGGTGTTTGACGTTATTCCTCACTCCCTCTGACCTGCAGATCGAACACTGCTTATTGAAAAAGTATCTTGATCTAGTTGACATTAATTCCTATATAGGGGGAAGATTGCTCTTGAGCAATGATGACAATACATCACAGATCTCAGCTTTTCGACCAACCTTTGGCAGGGAACACCTTTCAGCTTCATTAGATTTGCCAGGAATTCAACCATGTTTACCCTTCGCTCAATTTTTCGACCTTTGTTGATGGCATTAACCATGACCTGTTTGGTGATTGGACTCAACAACTGTACCCAACCCCCTTCAGCCTCTTCGCCATCCGCCGAGGTCAGTCCTGCCGCAACTAGCGCTTCAGCTGCGATGAACGGCGATCGCAAGATCAATATCAATTCCTCAATTTTGTCGGAACTGGACAAACTTGAAGCTGAACTAGGTGTTCCAGCTTTGTCGCATCAGATTCAAGCCAGCCGCCCCTACGGCAGCATTGACGATTTGGTGAGTAAAGGAGTTCTGAAACAGGAGCAATTTGATCAGATCAAAAATCAAATCACGGTAGAAGATATCGTGCTGACTGGAGAAGCCAAAGATGTTGATTATTTGACAAAGTTGGGATTAATGAAGGGACACATGCTGATTGCCGGGCAACTCTTGAAGCTAAACTTGCCAGACCAAGCAGAGCCACATTTAGGGCACCCTGTCGAAGAAATTTATGTGGATATTCAAGATCAGCTGCCAGAGCGTAAAGTTCCAGAATTTAGCGCCCCGCTAACGGCTGTGCAGGACTTAGTAAAGTCCAAGCCTAACGATCCTAAAGTTGCAACGGAATATGATTCTGCCATGAGTGGGATTGACAAAGCGATCGGCGTACTGCCCAGTACTCAGATGCAATCTCCTGAGTTTGTGCTGCAAGCGATGACCGAGATGCTAGATACTGCGGCATCGGAATATACGGCTGCCATTAGCGATGGCAAAATCACGGCTGCCATTGAGTACCAAGATTCCATGGGCTTTGTTGCCTACGTCAAAGACACATTATTTAAGAGCATTGAGCCAAAACTGACTCAACAGAATGCTGCACTCGCTAAAGATCTGCGATCGAAGCTAGATACCTTGTCTAAAGCCTGGACTCAGCCTGTCCCCCCCACCGCTCCAGT
>DATNOY010000614.1:0-16061 GCA_036703495.1 Coleofasciculaceae cyanobacterium | reverse complement strand
GGTGCTTGCTGCTTAGATGCGGTAAAAATTTGTGCAAGGCACCCCATCATTTTGCCCAAACTTCCACCGAAACTACCGCCAGTCAACCTATTATTGTCCAAATTAGCGCCTTAGTAACTGGTTAAAGACAAGGGTTTGCAGCAATACAGTTTTACGCAAACATGTCTCTAGATGAATGAGCATACCTAATGGATGCTATTCTCAACCAGTTTAGCTTTTCTCTCGGTCTCTGTATCGTTTCAGGGCGTCACACTTCCCAGCTTTTACAACTCAATTAAATCAGGTACATGACCTTTGAAGAAAATTTAGACTGATTCCACCAACTCCCTTAAACGGGATAGAAACAAACGTTGGCAGCCAGCAGCAGATCTGGATCACTCGATTCTTCAGATCAGATCAGCATTAACCCTGAAGATTAAAACAGTTTTGCCAGTGTTGTAGAGCGGCTAAACCTGATGCACAAGTGAGGTTGTATTGCAGGGGTGTAATCGTGATGTAATTCTGGCGAATTGCTTGTACATCCGTGGGCGCTTGCCAGAACCACTCTAGATCTGTGCCAGTCGCCCTCAGTCCAGCCATTTCAGGAGATTCAGGTTCAGGTTCATCAATATCTTCAATCACTTCTCCCGATAGCCAATAGTATGTCTTTCCTCTGGGATCAACCCGTTTTTCAAACATATCAAAGTAGCGACGAATGCCCTGCCGCGTCATGGCCACTCCAGCGATTTCTTCCTGAGCAACAGCTGGAATGTTGACACTCAGCAAACTTAAATGCGGCAGAGGATGCTGGTATAGGTGCTCCGCCAAAATTTTGGCGAAGTTAGCGGCAGGTTGGAAGGCTTGCGAGGAATAGCTAGTCAAACTGAAGGCAATGCTAGGAATCCCTTCTAGAACGCCTTCCATGGCTGCAGAAACCGTGCCGGAATACAGTACATCTGTACCTAGATTTGCACCATGATTAATCCCAGAAAGCACCATATCTGGAGGGTTATCCAGTAGCGCACCTAGAGCAAGCTTCACACAGTCGGAGGGTGTGCCAGAACAGGCCCAGGCCTTAACAGAGGGATGGAATGCAGATTCTATCAACTCTGCCCGGATCGGATCTCGGAGCGTTAACCCATGTCCGGTGGCAGAGCGCTCGCGATCGGGACAAACCACAGTGACCTGATGTCCGGCGCTTGCCATGGTATTAGCCAACGTTTGTACGCCCGCAGCAAAAATGCCGTCATCGTTACTAATCAAAAGGTTCATTGAATTCAGCAAAATCTAAAGGGTAAGTCTAGTGTAATCAGAGGCAAGAATGGCGGATACAGTTCCGCTAAGTGGCTCTACTTTAGGAGCACCTGAATTAGATAGGTTGGTGAAATCAATCTGGTGTTGAGCAGCACAAGTTCCTGATTGGCGTCGTTTTTGTTGAAGTAGGTTTGGCTGATGAATGATACATCCCTATCAGATTTCTATCATGGCTGGTTAATCGAAATTACTGCATCCGAGGGTGGCTTTGAAGTTCTTTGCTATTCTCCATGCCGCGAAAAAATTCAGGACTATGTCACCACAGGGTCAGATTTTGAAGCTATGCAAGCTGCCAAACAAATCATTGACTGGTATCTCGCTTGCTATACATTGTCCAGCTTTTTGCGAGAGCACTATGAAGCAGACTGTCTCAGCTTTGAGGAATGGCGATCGCTTCATCAGTCGCTCTTAGCAACCTTATAAATAGCAACCCCATAAAAGGTAACGGAATTTTTGGACGCAAGGTAGTTTATTGATTTTGCTCAGCAGTGGTTTGATTGAGGATAGATCCCTCATCAACGATCAATTGCCATGAACAAAACCCTGCTAGAAAATCGAGACTACACCGTCATTATGGCGAAAACAGCCGTGGATCAGGGGTCCAAACCCCCTGGATTTGCCGATCGCTGGATGGCAGCTCAAACCGCCATTTTGACGTTGATGCAAAAATGTGAATCGCTTGACCCAGATGGAGTGACGCTATACCTAGCCTGCCGCTCCCCTCAAGAGGATTGCGTTTTCAAGAAGTACGAGCGGGTCAAGAGTCTGGATTTAACCCAGCTGATTGCAGACAACCTCCCACCTGAGCGGGTTAATCTTTTAGCCGTATTGCAAACTGCATTAGATGACTATATTGCCCGCAAAACAGCGGGTCTAAATAAGCTCAATGGCGAAATGATTCTGGTGCTGCTGGATGGAGAACCCAGCGATCGTATGGCGGTTGCAAAAGCCATTAAAGCCGTGACACATCAGCTAGACACCAACGAAGAGCTTGGCATCGGCTTTGTTCAGATTGGCGAAGACATGATTGCTCGAGGGTATCTGGCTGCCCTCGATAACCATTTAGAGGAAGCGGGCGCTAAATTCGATATTGTCGATACGAAACTGCTGACAGCAATCCGACCTGATTCGCTCACTGAGTTTTTGATGGGGGTGTTGGAGGATTAGTTGGAGGATTATGTAGCGTGACCTTAGACGATGGACGAACCGTTTTTCCTTACTCTTTTCCAGGCTGAAGCACTGTTTTGGAAACCATGCGAGTCTTCTTGCGATCGGCATCCGATAAGTCTTCACCAGACTGCAGGCGAGTCGCATTGTCTTGTAGAACGGTGGCAGCGTTGTGGTCGCCCATTTGCAGAGCAGTTTTGGCGGCAGATTGCAGCATAGTAGCTGCTCCAGCCCGATCGCCCTGCTGCAACTTGCTTTCGGCAATCTGGGTTTGGCGATATTTGGCCAACGCCAACACATGTTGCTGGACTTCAGGATTGAGGGCAGGCTGATAGAGCCGCTGAACGTTCGCTTCCACAGGGATGCCTTCGGAGAGCAAACCGGTTTGTCCAGTCGCCGGATTGTCATAGCGCACCTGGATTTGAGCGATCGAGTGCGAACCTTCCGGCAGTTGCTCAATATAGAGATTAGCCAAAACGGTTCTGGAGCTATCCATCATCAAGTCGCCTAGGCGGACAATGTGCTGTCCCGCCTCATAAAGAGCCGTTAACTCAATAGACTCAGGCACGACTTGGGCGATCGGCTTCAGCTCGGCCAGACTCACTTGGGGAATCAAAGACAACAGCAGATGGGCATTGGTTAACCCGACCGATTGAATCCGGCTGAACAACCGACTAAACTCTTTGATTGCTTCTTCAGGGCGCTGGATGTAGGACAGTGATCCACCACCCGCATCGGCAATTTTTTCTAAAACATCCTGGTTCCAGCGATCGCCAAATCCCAGTGTGTTCAGCGTAATGCTGTAGGTAGCCGCAAGGCTAGCCAGTTTCAGGCAGCGCTGATTGTCGCCATGCTCATTTTCACCATCGGTCAACAGAAAAGCTTGAGAAATACTGTCTTTTTTGCCTTTTGCCAGTTCTTCAATGCCCAGCCGCATCCCTTCATCGATCGCCGTGCCGCCGCTGGCTTGCAGCTGATTGATCTCCTGCTTGATGCGGGTGGCATCATCAATCAGCTGGTTTGGCACAATCACCTTGGCTCGGTGATCAAAGACCACAATGGAGATGCGATCGCCGGGTGAAAGGCTATCTACAATGCGATGAGCGGCCTGCTTAACGGTTTCCAGAGACCGCCCATTCATAGAGCCACTGTGATCCAAGATGAGACACAGGTTCAGCGGAGCAGTACGGCCATCAGGTTCAGCGATCGCGGATAGCGAAATGGCAAGCTGCCGCTGACTACGGATTTGGGCGGCATCTATACTAGTGTCACTGAGTGCAGCTTGCAAACCGACTCTCATGTTAGACAACTCCAAGATAAAGATAGATCGTCAGGATTAGGGAAAGCAGGCATGTTCCCGATGGATACACCGTGCGTCCATGGATAACCGTGCGGCGGCTGTTGTGCATCAGAACTGGGGCGTTAGAACTGGGGAATCAGAAACTAGAAGTAACTTCATCTTGCCATCCTAACGTTACGGAGACAGTAAGCCGTTGAACGGTTTTGACCCGAATGTCCAGGAGGTTCGGATATCACTAGTTCTCTCCAATCTGAAAGCAGCAACGGATGCTCTCAGGTTCAAGTTACTATGATAAGAATAATGCTCCTTTTTCAGGCAATTGCACGCTATGGGTTCTATTAAAGCTGTTCAATCGCAATACTATGGAGATGTCTCTTACCGGACTCCTCCGCCTGACCTACCTTCGCTGCTGCTGAAGGAGCGCATCATCTATTTGGGGCTACCGCTCGTCTCTTCAGATGATTTTAAGCGCCAGCTGGGTGTTGATGTAACGAAGCTCATCATTGCTCAACTGCTCTATCTGCAATTTGAAGACCCCGATAAGCCGATCAATTTCTATATTAATTCGGTAGGTACGTCCTGGTATACAGGAGATGCGATCGGCTACGAAACAGAAGCCTTTGCCGTCTGCGATACGATTAACTACATCAAGCCACCCGTACATACCATTTGTCTGGGTCAAGCAATGGGGACAGCCGCCATGATTTTGGCAGCTGGTGCCAAAGGTTTCCGCGCTAGCTTACCCCATGCCACGATCGTTCTGAACCAGCCTCGTACCGGAGCACAAGGTCAAGCCACAGATATTCAAATCCGGGCTAAAGAAGTGCTAGAGAATAAGGCTTCCATGCTGGACATTCTCTCCCGCAACACGGGTCAACCGGCGGACAAGATCGCTAAAGACATCGATCGCACTTTGTATATGACTCCTCAAGTAGCGAAGGAGTATGGCATCATCGATCGCGTTTTAGAAAGCGTTAAGGATTTGCCCAAGCCCCTGCCTGCACTCATCTAATATCTCGTGGAGTGCTGAGTCAGCTTTACGGTCAATTCGCCCAAGCTGGTTGCTTGGTGCTTAAAGCCCATACTTAACTTCTATTTCCTACCCTTAGACCTATGCCTGTTGATGGTATTTTGCGTGTTCCGTACAACATCCCTGGTAGCCAAAATTGGCAGTGGGTGAATATCTTCACTCGCTTGAGCCAGGAGCGGATTATCTTCTTAAACCAGCCGCTAACGGATGGCTTAGCGAACTCTATCGTTTCCGCAATGCTGTACTTGGAATCAGAAGATAATACAAAGCCAATTCGCCTGTACATCAACTCCCTAGGGGATCCAGTTGAGGCAGGTATGGCATCCATTACGGCAGGAAGTGTATCCATCACCTCTGCCATGGCTATCTATGACACCATGCAACATATCAAGTCTTCTGTAATGACGATTTGTTTGGGTCAGGCAGTGGGGATGGCGGCTATGCTGCTAGCAGCTGGGGCTAAGGGAAATCGTGTCAGCCTGCCCCACTCAACGATTGTTCTAGATCATCCTCGGATTGGGGGGCAAGGGCAAGCCACCGATTTGCAGATCACTGCAAAAGAGGTGCTGGCTAAACGGGCGCTGATGTTGGAGATTCTCTCTGAAAAGACAGGTCAGCCCATTGAGAAAATTGCTAAAGATACCAATCGCACGCTTTACCTGACTCCACAACAGGCAAAAGAGTATGGGTTGATCGATCGGGTGCTTGAGAGTTCAAAACAATTGACTGATCCTGTTGCGGCTTTGACTTAAGCACTATGACTTAAACCTGGGGCTGAAGAACTCAGTTTTACTCTACTCTACTCATCCTTTATCCCTCCTCCTTTCAAACCATGCCTATTGGAATTCCTAGCGTCCCCTACCGCCTTCCCGGTAGCTCTTATGAGCAGTGGATCAATATCTACGAGCGTTTATTTCGAGAGCGGATCATCTTTTTGTCAGAAGAAGTAGATGACGGCATTGCAAATGCGATCGTTGCCTATATGCTCTATCTGGATTCAGATGATCAAACTAAGCCGATTTACCTATACATCAACTCTCCGGGTGGCTCGGTGACGGCAGGCATGGCGATCTATGACACCATGCAGCACATCAAGTCGGAAGTCGTGACGATTTGCGTCGGTTTGGCCGCTTCCATGGGGGCCTTTTTGCTGACGGCAGGCAGTCCGGGCAAGCGGTTGGCGCTGCCTCACTCGCGGATTATGATTCACCAGCCTCTGGGTGGCACTGGCGGCCGCAGACAAGCCACCGATATTGACATCGAAGCCAAACAAATTTTGCGGGTGCGGCAGGAGTTGAATGAGCTGATGGCTCGTCATACAGGTCAATCGATCGAGCAAATTCAAAAAGATACCGATCGCGACAACTTTATGTCTGCTGCAGAAGCCAAAGCCTATGGGCTGATCGATCGCGTAGTTGATCAAACTCCGTAAGGCGCAGGTTTTAGGAACTTCAGCTGACGTTGATCAGCTAGTTGATCAGCTATGAGTTGCCGGTTCCCCAGGTCTAACCCGATCACCTAATTTTTATTTATTACGAATGAGTGGCAGAATTATTCAAAATTCTGCCATTATTCATATTGATGGAGATTGCAGACTGTTACCGAGTATTAGGGTTAAGAACGGGGGCTTCCTACGAAGATATCAAAGCCTCCTATCGTCGTTTGGCACGGTTATATCATCCAGACTCTAATCCCACCAATCAACAGCAGGCAAACGAGAAGTTTATTCAGCTGACAGATGCCTATCGCCGGCTGATTAGCATCGTTCAGCCTGGGGCAGAGTCCAACGCCTCTCCCACGGTTAACCTGAAGCAGGAACGCGATGCTGCTGATGAGAGACTCCGCCAACGTGCTGCTCCCAAACCCCCTGCTCAAGTTAAGGTGACAGTCAAGCCAAAATCGCCCCCCTTGCACAATAGCCCAGAGCTATCGGCAACCGATCGCCACCTCAAGCAAAGCTCCTACCAGCAGTTACAGAAGCTCCTCAAGGAACAGCGGTTTCCCAGAGCGATCGCCCTGGCTGAAGGATTAGCCCAACGGTTGCCCCAGGATTTAGAAGTTCGGCAATGGCAGGCAATTACCTATCAAAGGTTTGCTCGATTTTTGATCCATACCAAACAGACCGAGAAAGCTCGAATCTATCTAAAAAAGGCACTCCGCACCGATCCTCATAACAAATCGCTATGGCAAGAGGTGAATCGGGATTTTCAGAAGTTGGAACAGCTTGAACTCTACTGAGCTAGTGCTAAGTCCTCGTACCCAATAAATTACTCAATTTTGGGAGAGTGTACCCCGAAGGGGTACACTCTCCCAAAATTGAGTTTGTTAATCCTTCTGTCTACCTACTTAACAGCAGCCTCATAGCAAGCTAACTGCTTCAGCCAGCAGCCAGTTGCCTGAGCGGTTGAAGCGCCCCTCTACCTTGAGATCTTGCCCAGATTCATATTGGCGTAGCTGCTGATCTACGTCATGCCTGAGGGTAACAAGAACCACCGTTTGTTCCGCTAAAGCGATCGGTTGACGGAGCATTAAACCATAATCTTGATCCCCTCGGCGCTGAAAGCTGCCTACAAAAGACGTAGCGCTTTGGAGATTTGAGCTGAAAGCCCTAACTCGCTCAGAAGATGCTGCCAATTTTGGACAGTACCCATCCTGAGGATAATCCTCTGGATGCTCTAAGTAATAGCGCTGCCAGTACAACCAATCTGGATGCTCTGGAGGCAGATTAAACAGAGGAACCAGCATAGGAGGTGCGATCGGATCTTGCAACAAAGCCTCCTGTAGCATTCGTACTGGCAAATCTCTAGGCTGGCACCCCTGCTCAACACAAAGTGCTGCCGCCATCCCTGCTGCCTGCCCAATACCCAATACGGCCGGTTGCAGCCGGGTTGCCCCATTGGCAATATGAGAAACCGATATATTTTTCTCACACGCCAACAGCCCATCTACTTCCATTGGCACTAGGCAGTGATAGGGCAGCGCAAACGGTGTACCTGTCCACCGTCCGCCCCAACGAATCGACTTAGGCTGCAAAGAAAACTCAAACCCTGGATAGTGATGGTCGTTGGCATAATTGCCTAAGGCGATCGCCTCTACTTGCCCTTGCTGATTCAGCGGTAATGCTGCCACTTGCCCGCTGATCTGGGGCAGAATATCCTGCTCTCGTACCGTCGTGCAACCCAGCAACCGCCGACTTTCGCGGTAGTAAGGATGCAAGGCATAAGCTCCACCCCCCAATCCCGTTTTGCCTGGTGGAAACGTATCCTCTGCTAACCCATAGCGCTGCCCTAACTGACGTTGCAGAAAAGCAGCAAAGTCTTGACTATGCCAGTATGCCTCCTGCAAAAACGCGCGGCGGGAACTTTCAGACTCAATCAATCGCTCTAGCCCAACGCCATAATCGTTGCCTTGCTTGGGCCAATTCAACATCAAGCGGTTTCTCGGCAAGCGTCCATAGTTGAGAAATTCTTCAACGCCATAGCCTTTCCAGGGTTCTGCAAAGCACGAGAAGTCAGTTTTAGCCGGATGGGGAACCCGTAGAGACTGAGCTTCAGTGAAGTCTTGCAGCACCACAATCCAGGTGGGAGCCTGTACAGGATACTGCTGCGTCATGGCATTGGGACTAGCAGGGGCACTCGGTTCTTGCCAGTGCGATCGCCACTCCCATCCCCAACGATGCGGCACTTCTCCCAGAGCCAGCACATCTCCTAACTCTGTGGCATCCAAAATAATGTTTGCCTGAACCCAGTAATCAGCAAACTGTACCCCCGTAATGGTGTCCCCCTGCTTTTGAACCTCCAAAGGCACTTGACCCTGAATCCATCGAAGATTGGGCAATTGACGCACCCAATCCGCAAAGATAGCAGCGCCGACTTGAGGTTCATAGGTAAAAAAACTAACCCAGGCGTGATCCAATCCTTGAGGTTGGCGCTGCTGCAATTCTTGGAGAAACGCTCCCCATAATCCCGCTTGGAAAACAGTCAATTCGTTGCCATCTGGGGCAGAGACCCCGGCTGCTGTCAACATGCCGCCTAGCCAGGAAAATTCGCTGATGAGCAGCGTTTGGGCTCCCCGTCGGGCTGCTTGAATAGCTGCCGCTGTGCCCCCTGTTCCTCCTCCCACTACCAATACATCTGCTCTAAGTTCTTCCACCAACGTCTCGCCTATGTTTTTTGCCTATCTCCAGTCCTATCTCCAGTCAAGAATAGTAATGTACAAGCCATCCATGCACAAGCTGTTTCCGCCCAAAACCATTCATACAAAATGTCAACCTCTCGTTTGAAAGGTTGACATTTTGCTAAGTATTCACTGGAATTTAAGGATTAGGGTCTTTATATTGGCTGACCCCATTTGAACTGCATTTATAGTGACAGAAATCTTCCATAGAGCTAGATTTCTTAAGGTTTACTTAACTTATCCTGTTCAATACTTTTCCGGTTTGCCCGCTGTTCTAAACGAAAAAGCCAAACCATCAGCGCTACTACGCCAATTTGTAAGGCAAAGTTGGGTAACGCTGAATCCACGTCTCGTCCTGCTAGGAGTTGGGCTAGGAAAATAACGGCTCCTACAAAACCAGACGCGCCACAGCCAAAATAAACAAACTGCCGCAAGCCGCGATAGGGAGCTTGGGCTTCCGCCCGCAGTTGAGCATACAGTTCTGGGTCAATCTTACGTTTAGAAGGTTTAAAATCAGTCATTAGTCTAAAATCACTAGGATGCAAGGGCCGAAGATTCAGGCATTACGGCAAGGCGTTGACCTGTCAAAGGTTAAAAGCTTGCCTGCACAGCTCGCCGAGATTATGGGATGCCGGGATTATCTATAGCCTATCGCCTATTACCTTCCTTAAAGACACCAACCGCTCCAGACGCCACAAAAGTGACCCGCTGTAGCCATAGGCAATGGGGTTGAGGGCAGGTGCGAGTGAATCCCTGTCTGAGGAGGCAGCCATACCCCTCAGTCCTAAGTACTCTTAAGGATCACGAATTAATTAAAACCGAACTTTTAATTTTTGAAAGCGCGGCAATGCCCGCTTTCAAAAATTAAGTTTTGGGTTTTATTAAATTTACGCTCCTAAGCGCTATGACAGCTCTAGAAGACGGTATGGCAGTTTTCAAGCGGGTGAGGCGGGTGAGGTACAAATTCTCTAGCGGTCTACCACAAGCCGCGCTTCCCACTTGGATGAATAGTTGACCAGTTCATCCGAGCCATTGCTAGCTGTTCATCCGAGACTTTTGCCCCTGTTAAGTCGGCCCCGCAAAGATTAGCACCCCGCAGGTTGGCATGGCTGAGGTAAGCATAACTCAGGTCAGCGCCACGTAGATCTGCCCCAGCTAGGTCAGCATGGCTAAGGTAAGCTCTCGCCAGGTTGGCATTGCGCAGCATCGCTTGGCTGAGACTGGCTCGACCAAAGTCAGTATTCGTTAAATTTGCAGCTTGGAAATTGACCTTATGTAGCTTGGTTTGGTGGAAGTTAGCCCCTGACAAATCTGTTTTCTGCAAGTTCAGCAGGCTGAGATCATGGCAGGTAAAATCGCGTTTTCCTTTGGCATAGGCTAACAGCAGTTCGTCAGCCGTAGGTTTGGCGATTAAAGAACCCGGTTTGCCAACCGATCCGCCACTAGAGTTAAGTCCTATTTTGCTGTGCGAACCGTTAACCGCAGCCGATGGCGTGCTTTGCATCAGCGATCGCCGTTTGGCAGAACCAGGTTGCAAGCTAGTGCTATCCGAGCGGGTCATTTCAGACTTATTAGCGCGGGCCCGAATTGCTGCCGCCATCCGAGCTGAGGGCGAAGAAGGCATAGAAGCAGAAGCAGAGTCCATCCGATCGATCGGCTCATGGCGAACACCGCCCCGATTCGGCTGATTGACCATGCTCTTGGCCAAGCTATCCAGGTAAGGTTCGAGATCCAGTGCTCTCAAAACATCGTTAGCAGACTGATGACGGTGGCGAACGGACACCTCCAGCATCTTTTTGAGCACTTCTGCGAAATGATCACTGATGTGAACTTGATGACGCCAAAGAATTTCGCCAGTGGCAGGGTCATAGTCCATATCTTTGGGAGACTTGCCGGTGAGCAAGTAGAGGCAGGTGACCCCTAGCGCATAAATATCGCTGGCATAGACGGGGCGCATTGCCATTTGTTCAGGAGGCGCATAACCCGGCGTACCGATAGCATATTGCGTTAGGGCTGTTTGTTCTGAGGCCCCTGCGTGGATAGGATTAACTTTGTCTTTAACGGCTCCAAAGTCAATTAAAACTAGCTTTTTGTCCTGCGATCGCCGGATCAAGTTAGCCGGCTTGATATCTCGATGGATCACCTGCTGGCTATGAATATATTGCAGCATCGGCAACACTTCGCTGAGGAACTGCTTCACCCCTGCTTCGCTAAACGGACCCGATCGCTTCACTTCTTGCTGCAGCGTTGAGCCACTGATGTATTCCTGAACCAGATAAAATTCTTGACTAACTTCAAAATAGTCCAGCAAACGCGGCACTTGAGGATGACTACCAACTCTACTAAGAGTATTGGCCTCCCGTTGAAACAACTCCCGAGCCATTTGTAAGACATTGGGCGAAGAAGCAACAGGGCGCAACTGCTTGATGACGCAGTAGGGATTACCTGGCAAAATCTCATCTTTTGCTAGAAAAGTTGCCCCAAAACCACCTTGCCCTAAAGCTTGAACAACTTTATAGCGATCGCGGAGCAGCAACTTTGAGCCACAAGCCTGACAGATCTCAGTGTGGGTCAAGTTCTGGGGATTATTGCAAGCTGGATTTAAGCAGTAGCTCATTGCGGCATCACTCGCTGGATCGTTCGCTGGGTGTCGCAGTCTCGTATCCAAGCAGGTTTAGAATTCGACACCCTGTCATCTTCAATTATCTTTCCAACATTTGTGGGATATAGCGCCATTCTTGCGGGAAATCTCTTGAAGAGTTGCTAAAGTTTGCCTTGATTTACTTGAAACACAGATAAAAGCCCATAGATTTACTGTCTAGGTCAGGCAGAAATGCTACCCAACCCTTTGGAGCAATAATCGTTGAGCAAAATTTTTTCATCCCAGAACCTCACGATCACAGCTAGTGTTGTACCCGTTGTAACCCAACTTACTAGCTATAACAGTGAGGGGTGAATGCCCCTTATCTAAAACGGTTGCTTGTTCCCTTAAAGAAAAAGAACCGCACGCAGCAATTGCGCCGATTCTCTCACTATAATTCAGGTCTTTGCGAGATTGTTAAAAGTTTTAATTTTAAGAAGATTCAGTAAAGCGCTAAGGTGAGCTGCTTACGATACTGCTTAGTCAGCGGATGTTCATCTCCCAGCAAATCAAAAATCATGATCATGGCTTTGCGGGCCCCATCGTTACGATATTTACGATTTTGGCTCACGATGTTGAGAAATCCAGCGAGCGCAGCTTCATAATCTTCGGCAAGGGTCTGCCGAACTGCTGCAAAAAAAGGCTGATCTAGGTCGTGATTCAGAATCGGGTCAATGCTCTCTAGCTTCAGCTGCATTAGTTCTCGCAATGCTTTGGCGGTTCCGGCATACTCGCGATCGCTGTCGTCAATAAAAACCAGCAGTTTTTCAGCGGAGTCTAGTCGGTCTTGGCTGATCAGAAATTTAGCGGCTGCGATCGCCAGCTTACGGTTCTGCGGATATTTCTCCATCAGCTCAGTGAAGCCCGCTTTGGCCACATCAGTTTGTCCCGCCTTGATGGCGGTCTGAATAGACTCTAATCCTAAATCCAGATCAGATTGCAAGCTCAGCTGAGCCAAGAACTCGCGCAGCTTAGGCTCTGGCAGAACACCCACAAATCCCTGCTGCATCTGCCCCTGCTGAACGACCCGCACATCTGGCACTCCTTCAATGCCATAGGTCTGAGCCAGTTCAGGGTTTTGATCAATATCAACTTTTGCCAAGACAAAATCGTACTCCTGCACCAGCTTTTCCAGCATGGGTTTGAGCATCTGGCAAGGCCCGCACCAGTGCGCAAAAAAATCTACTACGACCGGACGCTCATACGAGGCTTGCACCACATCGCTGGCAAAGTTGCTACTGCCTACCTCAATTGAAACCCCCATTTCTCTAACCTCCTGATAGATCAATTTTTGCCAGAAATTAAGCAATCAACTTAGACGACAAAACCCCTGATTCACAGGGGCTTAGCAAATTTAAAGCCATCAGCGAGCGGCGATCGCTCAGCCTGCCCTTACAAGAGATAGAGCAAGACAAACAAAATAATCCAGATGACATCAACAAAATGCCAGTACAGCTCGGCAGCTTCCACCCCAAAGTAGGATTGGGAAGAATAGTGACCCTGCTTGCGGGCCCGCCAGAGAACCGACAGAATCAAGCACACCCCTAGCAAGACATGCAAACCGTGAAAACCTGTCAGAACATAAAAAGTGCTGGCGTAGAGGTTGCTCTTGAGTCCAAACTCTAGCTTGCTGTATTCATACAGTTGCCCTGCCAGAAAGACCGCACCCATAATTGCCGTAATGGAAAACCAGGTGCGCAACCCTTTGACATCATTCTTTTTGATAGCTGTATCTGCATTGTGAATCACAAAGCTGCTGGAAATCAGGATGATTGTGTTAATTCCCGGCAGCAGCAACTCCCGTTCGGGCGTGCCTTCCGGGGGCCAACTCGGATAGACCGCGCGGAAGGTGAGGTACGCCATGAACAAGCCCAAAAAGATCATGCTTTCTGCGCCTAAAAAGACAAGCAACCCAAAAAGCCGGTGGTCAGGGTGTTCCCCATGGTGAGAAACAGTCGCCGCCTCGTTGTGATAGTTGAGGGCTGCTTTAGAGGGGTCAACGGTAGAACCTTGCATAGAACTCACGTTACTAGAAGAAAAAAGGGCTGAAGCTGGGTGCTAAGCCAGGGGTGAAACCAAGCCTTGCACTCAGCGCTTGATTAGGAACCAGAAGAACTACCTGTCAATACAGGCGGAGAGCTTTGGGGTAGCAAGCCTTCCTCAAAATCGTGATCCATCCCGTAGTCGTATGGCCCTGTTGTCAGAACCGGCAAGACTTCAAAGTTTTCGATCGTTGGAGGGGAGCTTGTCTTCCATTCAAAGGTGAGAGCTTTCCAAGGATTATCCGAAGCTTTAGCACCTTTGATACAACTCCAGATGACATTAATCAAGAAGGGGAAGGTGGACACCGCCAGGATGTACGCACCTGCTGTTGCCAGCTGATTCAATGTCGTAAAGCGAGGATCGTAGAGGGCAATCCGCCGATTCATCCCCATCAGACCCAGTTCATGCATTGGCATAAAGGTCAGGTTCATGCCAATAAAGGTAAGGACAAAATGAATTTGACCCAGCGGCTCATTCACCATCCGCCCGGTGATCTTAGGGAACCAATGATAAATGGCAGCATAAATACCGAAGACAGAGCCCCCGAACAGCACATAGTGCAGATGGGCAACTACGAAGTAGGTATCGTGGACATGAATATCGAACGGAACAGCTGCCAGCATTACGCCTGTGATACCACCAATCACAAACACAGCGATAAAGCCCATCGCAAACAGCATGGCGCTATTAAACGATATCTTGCCGCCCCAAATGGTAGCTAGCCAGCCAAACACCTTAATCCCGGTCGGAACAGCGATGATCATGGTCGTGATCATAAAGAACATGCGCAACCAGGCCGGAGTGCCGCTGGTAAACATGTGGTGGGCCCAGACGATTAGCCCCAGGAAGGAAATGGCTAGGCTGGAATAGGCGATCGCCTGATAACCAAAGATGGGCTTGCGGGCATGGACTGGCAAAATTTCTGATATTGCGCCAAACAGCGGCAAGACCATAATGTAAACCGCTGGGTGCGAGTAGAACCAGAACATGTGCTGATAAACCACTGGATCGCCGCCGCCAGTTGGGTTAAAGAAGGCTGTTCCTGCCAGCAGATCAAAAGCAAGCAGAATCAGCGCTCCTGCCAAAACCGGGGTGCCAATCAAAATTAGCCCACCTGTGGCCAGCATAGACCAACAGAACAACGGCATCTGGTTGATAGACATGCTAGGAACGCGCATCTTGAGGATCGTCACTACAAAATTGATAGCGCCCAAGATCGAGGAAGTTCCAGAGATCAGCAAGCTAAAAATCCAGATTCCTTCACCCACCTGTCCTGTCATCAGACTCAGAGGGGGATAGGAAGTCCACCCTGCTTGGGGCGGATTTTCTAGGAAGAAGCTTAACACCAGCATCAAACCAGACGGCGGAACCATCCAGAAAGCCATAGCATTCATTTTGGGGAATGCCATGTCTCGCGCTCCAACCATCAGCGGGATCAGGTAGTTAGCCAGTCCAGCCCCAGCCGGCACAATCCACAAAAAGATCATGATCGTGCCATGGAGCGTCAGCAGGCTGTTGTAGGTTGGAGGGCTAACAAAATCCGAAGCAGGCGTGGCTAGCTCTGTCCGGATCGCAGTGGCTAGAACACCACCAATGAGATAGAAGAAAAAGGCAGTCACAAGGTATTGAATGCCAATCACCTTGTGGTCTTCACAAAAGGTAAAGTAGTGCCACCACTTTCGCTCTACATGAGCAGGAGCGTTGGGGGAAATAATTTGCATTTCTGCTTGAGTCGTCATAAATCCTTCAGCAGGCTTAGGGGGATTAACAGCTTTACACAGCGTTGATCGGATGAGAAACGAAGCAAGGATAGCTCAACCAGCCATTCAGGTATCTTGCTGGCTATCAGGCAGATGGATCAGCTGAGACTAGAGCTTGCTCTGAGAGGGTAGAAGCACCGGCTGGCAGGGGATGGGAGTGCCGTACGGGATGGGGGTGCAGTTGTTCCAAAGTTTTAGCATCCAGTCCCACTTGAGCGGCAATTGGAGCTAAGTAATCTGAAGAGGAGCGATCGCCGCCCATCAATTTCTCTAGATCTGCAGCAGTTGTATCACTAGCCGGTGGGGGAACTTGCTCCTTCACCCAGGCATCGTAGTCTTCGGGGGTTTGCACATACAGGCGACTACCCATAGCGCCGTGGTAAGGGCCGCAAAGTTCCGCACAGACGATGGGGTAGTCACCCACCCGTTTGGGCGTAAAGCGCAATTCTGAATCCATACCAGGAATTGTGTCTTGCTTCAGGCGAAACTCAGGCAACCAGAAGGCATGGATCACATCCTGGGCTTTGAGATTGAGGCGAACATTTTTGCCTGCAGGTAAGTGGAGTTCACCGGAGGTAATGCCCAAATCAGGATAGGTAAAAATCCAGGCATACTGTAACCCTAAAACATTGACCGTGACATCTGGATTTT
>DATNOY010000613.1:0-5304 GCA_036703495.1 Coleofasciculaceae cyanobacterium | reverse complement strand
CAGCCAACTCTGTGCCTGCATCAGCTCCAGCACTACAACAACCAACCACCCATGCGGGACATACTCGGTAAAGTTACTTTGTGCCCGGACTTTACGCTGTAGTGCACCCGCATCCAACTCACTTTTTTCCAGTTGTCGCTGAGTAAATCGTTCAACCATTAACACTAAGGAATTGGGATTCGTGAGTGGATCAACCTGCATGATGACATCTTCTTTTGATTCCCCATGCCAGAGCCGGGTTTTAACTCGCTCAGATGCCGCAATATAAGAGAGGACAAAGGCAATGACTCCATTCAAGCCAACGAAAAGGGTTGAGATTGGTACTAGATTTGCCATGATAGACAAAAGGAAGCGGATAAGAAATTGTATTTACCTTACAACAAGCCTCCTGCTGTTGTCTTTTCTCTCGACCCTACAGTAGACTTTGTGATGGAGTGGGGGGGCAAGCCTCCTCGTCCAGTGATAACACTCGTCAAACCCCAGGTTTTCCAGTGCGATCGGTTCATGGTACTGTTCTCGCTCTTACATTGGTAGAGATAGATTAGAGTTACTGTGGCTTTCGCTTAAACTCAACCGATGAAATAGGCGATCGTACTCTCTCAGTCGTTGCTTCAATTGGGCAAGCTCTTCAACAATCTGCTCAAGCTCGGCTCTCTGAATAGCCATCGTGGAGTGGGCTGACGGAGCTGATGTCATCTCTTTCGTCCTCTCACTCCTGTACGTGGTATAGTCGCCTGCTTCTAATGACAGGTTAAACGCACGGAAGAACGTCCTGAGCGTATTCTTATCAACTCTAACTTCACAGCTTAACAGGCGGCTGACGGTACGTTCATCAAGCTGCGATCGTTCACTCAAGTGTTCATAGGTACGGCGTTCACCCGATTCAGCGTACAACACTCCAGCTTGCATTAGCCTTTGCCACCCTTGCTCAGATAGCACTACACCTCGAGGGCGACCCCGTTTCGCAGGTGCGTGATGGAATTTTGATTGGTTAAAGCCGTGCTGATGACTGTATTCATCCATTGAGATCACAGGAGTAAGTTGAGCCTGTAAAACTTGTTCCATTTGTTTCACCTCAGCTTTCTGAGTTCACTGCTATAGCTGCGTTTGCTTGAAATTCAATATATGAAACCATCTTTAACTCTTCATCTAACGAGAGTTTTGACTTCTTACACTAGAGGGTGTGATTCACAGATCCAACTCAACGGTGAGATTGGCTCAAACTTAAGTTGGTATTTCAACTCGAACTTAAGTTGGCATTAGTTTCATGCTTGAGAATGCTTGATTGTTCACTCTGCTGATAGTGAAAAAATGCCAACTTCAAATAGGTTACAAGCCAAAGGCAATTCCCTACAGTTAGCTCATGCTAATCAATTGGGGTGTGGGGCTGCAAATAAAAATAGATGTGAGGAGGGTACAAGCGATCGGGCACAGCGGTTACTGATTGGGTAAGTCACAGTCAGGGGTGCGGGGTGGGGGGAATGCAAATGCAAACGGCTGTAAGTTGTGGGTTAACTCAAAGAACTTGAGTGGTTTGTATAGGGCGATCGCGAAAGAATGAAGTTAATCGATGTGAGCAGTAAGCTCACCAACTAAAGGAGAACAAGATGACTAGCAATCAAGTGACCAATCAAACCATGAAACTCGAAGTTGTGGTATTGCCCGTTGCCGATGTGGATCGGGCTAAAGACTTCTATAAAACGTTGGGATGGCGGCTGGACGCTGATTTTGTCACCAGTGAAGATTTTCGAGTGGTGCAATTAACGCCTCCTGGATCGGAAGCCTCAATCATTTTTGGTCAAGGGGTGACGTCAGCCGCACCAGGTTCAGTTCAAGATCTACATTTGGTCGTTTATGACATTGAGGCAGCCCGCGCTGAACTGGTCGATCGCGGGGTCAAGGTGAGTGAGGTATTCCACGACGCAGGCGGCATCTTCCACCATGCCGGAACGGAGGCACAGGTATCAGGTCCGGATCCGCAGCGCCGTGACTATGCTTCCTTTGCCTCATTCAGTGACCCAGACGGCAACGGTTGGGTGCTCCAGGAGGTGAAGGTGCGCGCACCTGGACGGTAAGCGCGTTACCGGCGATCGAAAATCCAAGGCACTCATTTAAGTCGCGAATTAACTCAAAGAACTTGAGTGGTGTGTATTGAATAATCGCAGAAGAATGAAAAGTAACCCATCTGATATCGAATTTATTAACTTAAGGAGAGCAAAATGAGTAACAATCTTGCAAACAGTCCCAACCTGAAACTCGAAGTTATATTGTTTAGTGTTTCCGATACCGATCGCGCAAAGGCATTTTACGAGAAACTTGGCTGGCGGTTTGACATCGACGTAGTAGATGGAGATTTCCGGGGCATCCAGATGACACCGCCCAACTCGGAAGCCTCGATCATCTTTGGCAAAGGAGTCACCCCAAACAATTCTGTCTCAGCACACAGTCTGGTTCTCGCTGTGGATGATCTTGATGCCATCCGCAAAGACCTGATCGATCGTGGTGTTAACGTCAGCGAAATCTTCCACTATGCTGGCGGTCCCTTCAACAACGCAGTCGAGAACCCACGCCTCCCCGGACGTGATCCGCAAGGTCGTTCCTACTTCTCGTTTGCCTCGTTTGAAGACCCGGACGGAAACCTCTGGCTGCTTCAGGAAATCACAACACGGCTTCCGGGTCGCCTGTGGGACTCTCCCCAAACAGACATTGCAACCCTTGCCAACCTTCTGCGCGAGACGGCAGAACACCACGACCACTACGAGAAAACTCACGCCCAGCACGACTGGTGGGACTGGTATGCGCCCTATCTGAACGCCCGTCAGAATGGCAGCAGTCCAGAAGAGGCTGCCGCTACCGCCGATCGTTATATGGAGAAAGCGTCTCCTGTTCTTTCTAAATAGCACCTACCGCTATTTTCATTGCGCTAGCTCCACCCTACACCCCAACCCGTCAGGGCGTGAGTGAGAACCGCTACAGCATGAGGACAAGAAAATGACAACGCAGAAAGTATGGTTCATTACCGGAGCTTCCAGAGGTTTTGGGTTAGAAACGACTAAAGCTGCCCTGGCAGCGGGCGATCGCGTCATCGCAACAGTGCGCCATCAGCCCGAACACCTCACCGCTACTCTGAACAATCACCCGGATCTGTATGTGGTACCGATGGATGTCACCCAGGAAGATCAAGTGCAAGCGGCGGTGAAGCAGGGTATTGCCTATTTTGGTCGAATTGATGTTTTAGTCAACAATGCGGGATATGGCATGATTACGGCGATCGAAGAAGCCACCGATGCTGAAGTCCGCAAACAGTATGACACCAACGTGTTTGGCTTACTGAATGTGACTCGTGCCGTGTTGCCCTATCTGCGCCAGCAAAAGTCTGGGCGGGTGATCAATATCTCGTCTTTGTTTGGCTACGATGTGGTTCCGGGCTGGGGCTTGTATGGATCGACTAAGTTTGCCGTCGAAGGGCTTTCCAAAGGGCTGGCAGTCGAATTGGCACCGTTGGGCATTCACGTTACGGCAGTCGCTCCCGGTCTGTTTAGTACCGACTTTCTCAGCACTGAATCCTATGTTGCCGCTAAAACCATCATTGATGATTACCAGGCAACAGTAGGACGGATGCGAAACGGAGCCAATACATTACACGGAAACCAACCCGGCGATCCGAAAAAGTTTGCTCAGGTCATTCTTCAACTCGCCAATGCAGAACATCCGCCGCTGCATCTGCCCGTCGGCAAGGACTCAGTGGCGATGTACCGGAATAATGCCGCGAAAATAGCACAGGAAATTGAAGCCTGGTTGCCAGTATCCACGAGTACCGACCATGACCAGCGCATCGTCGCTTCCATTGCCTGATCCTAATCTTCGAAAGGGTTGTTCACAGTGCCCAACCTTAACTAGCGACATCCATCGGAAGCACTTATAAAACGGGGTTTGAGCATGTATTCGCATCAGTCTCACTAGCATTTTTCAAGGAACATAGATCAATGACCCAACTCGAAAAAATTAACCGTCAGCGCCGTCGCTTTTTGGGCATTGCGTCCATGACCCTTGCAGCTACACAGCTCGGTCGATTCGGTTCTGCGATCGCTCAATCGAGCGAACCGAAACCAGGGATTACCACAGCTCAAACTGGAACCGCACAGTCCACCGACCCAAACGCCATTCGTCCCTTCCAGATCAATGTTCCGCCAGAGGCGATCGCCAATCTCCGCCGCCGCCTTGTAGACACGCAATGGCCCGAAAAGGAGACCGTCGCCGATCAGTCACAGGGCGTGCCGCTTGCCACGATGCAGAAACTCGCAAGCTACTGGGCAACCGATTACGATTGGCGCAAGGTCGAGGCGAAACTACAGGCCCTACCGCAATTCATCACCACGATTGATGGGTTGGATATTCATTTCATTCACGTGCGATCGCCACATGAAAACGCGTTGCCGATTATCATCAACCACGGTTGGCCAGGTTCCATCATTGAGCAACTGAAGATTATCGAGCCATTAACCAATCCCACAGCCCATGGTGGCAGTGCGTCGGACGCGTTCCATGTGGTGATTCCGTCGATGCCGGGCTACGGCTTTTCCGGCAAACCAACCAGCACGGGTTGGGATGTCGATCGCATGGCGCGCGCTTGGGATGTGTTGATGCAGCGTCTCGGCTACACCCGCTATGTTGCTCAGGGCGGCGACTGGGGTGCCTTTGTCGTCGATCAGATGGGGGTGCATGCTCCTGCGGGATTGCTTGCCATCCACACTAACTATCCTGGGTCAGTTCCAGCCGATATCTATCAGTCGCTTCTGGCTGGAGAACCGCCTCCAGCGGGTTTGTCGGCTGAGGAAACGCGCGCTTACGAGCAGTTGGACATCACGTTGAAGCAAAGAGTCGCCTACGCCAAGTACATGGCATCGCGCCCACAAACCTTGTACGGCATTGCAGATTCACCCGTCGGCCTGGCCGCCTGGCTTCTCGACCACAATGATGCCGGCGGCCAGCCGGCCACGGCGGTCGCCTCGGCGCTGAACAGGATTACGAGCGCCACGGGCCAACTGACACGTGACGAGATCCTGGACAACATCACGCTCTACTGGCTGACGAATACAGGGGTCTCTGCGTCTCGTCTCTATTGGGAATACAAGGGTGGCTTTTTCAACGCCAAGGGCGTCGCCATTCCGGTGGCCGTGAGCGTCTTTCCCGGCGAGCAATATCACGCCCCGCGGAACTGGACCGAGCGGGCTTACCCTAAGCTCATCTACTATCACCGAGCGGAAAAGGGCGGCCACTTCGCGGCCTGGGAACAGCCGCAAC
>DATNOY010000612.1:0-8906 GCA_036703495.1 Coleofasciculaceae cyanobacterium | reverse complement strand
AGGGAACCTACCAGTTCTTCAAAGGTGGCGCGGGTAAGCTCCATCTCCAGGTGTTTAGGCCCTGACTCATCTGCCGTGATGAATGGCAGATTGACAGAGGTATTCAGCATGGTAGACAGCTCGATCTTGGCCTTCTCAGCAGCTTCTCGCAGCCGTTGCAGCGCCATTTTGTCGGTAGATAGGTCAACGCCTTCCTGCTCTCGGAAATTATCCATGAGCCAGCGCACCAAGACGTTATCAAAGTCATCGCCCCCCAAATGGTTATTACCAGAGGTAGCTTTGACCTCAAACACGCCTTCGCCCAGCTGCAGGATGGAGACATCAAACGTGCCACCCCCCAAATCAAAGACTAAGACCGTTTGGTCTTGCTCTTGTTTATCTAGCCCATAGGATAAGGCAGCGGCCGTTGGCTCATTGATGATTCGAAGAACTTCTAAGCCCGCGATTGTCCCGGCGTCTTTGGTTGCTTGTCTTTGAGCATCTGTAAAGTAGGCAGGAACTGTGATGACCGCCTGCGTCACCGTTTCACCCAAGTAATTTTCAGCATCTTGCTTTAATTTTTGCAAGATCATGGCCGAAATTTCTTGAGGTGTGTAGGCTTGTCCTCGAATTTGGACATCCACCGTATCATCTTTGCCGCGAACGCAAGTGTAAGGCACTCGGCTCCGCTCAACCTCTGTGTCGTTCCATCGACGACCAATAAATCGCTTGATGCTAAACACCGTGTTTTCAGCATTGGTGACAGCCTGCCGCTTAGCAAGCTGTCCCACAAGCCTTTCTCCAGTCTTGCCAAATCCCACAATACTGGGGGTAGTGCGTCCCCCCTCAGAATTGGAGATGACAACAGGTTTACCGCCCTCTAGGACCGCAACACAACTGTTGGTGGTGCCTAGATCAATGCCAATGACTTTTCCCATAATTCGCGGCTAGGTACATTCCTAAGTGATGAGCGCACAATTGTAGATGAATTCACCCCATCTCTAGCCAGTATTCCGCAATTCCCCGGGAATCTTATCAATTATGCTCAAAATTTTATGAGCGTAGTGTGTAGTTGCCTGACCGCGCTGCGTCTAGGCGATAAACCTAAACCCTGACTGCTTTCAGCTACTGGCTTCATTTGCGGAACTTTCAGAAGATTCTGGAGCAGCAGCAACTTTGACCATGGCATGGCGTAAGACACGCTCACCCATAACATAGCCCCGCATTAGCTCTTCCATCACACTGCCTTCAGGGAATTCTTCCGTAGCTTCACGCATGACAGCTTCATGGAGATTAGGATCGAACGCTTGCCCTTCAGATCGCATGGGAGAAACCCCTAGTTTCTTCAAGCCATCTACAAGCTGCTTGTAGACCCCTTGATAGCTCTTGTGAATGGTCATTTCCGAGTCAGTTTGCGGCTTGATTTGAGCCCTGGCTCGCTCAAAGTTGTCAACTACAGGCAACAGTTCCTTGACCGTTGAGCACTTTACCTGCTGTTCCTGCTCTTCCTTTTCCTTTTGAGTGCGCTTGCGATAGTTTTCAAAATCTGCGGCTAACCGCATATATTGACCTGTGCGGTCTTCTAGCTGAGCCTTGAGAGATTCGATCGCTTGATTGAGTTCGGCAATGGTTGCCTGCAACTCAGAAGCAGATTCGCCAACGGCAGATTCGTTTAAATTTTCAGCTGTAGCATTTTCCGGACTGAGGTCAAAAGGTTCAATTTCGGGATCAAGCACAAATTCTTGTCCAGCATCCGACCCCTCAGTCGCTACAGACTCATCTGGCGTTGCGTCCGACTCTGTCGGTGGATTTGTTTCAGCAGACATTGGCTCGCTTTCCATCTTTTCTACAATCTTCGAGGAGGGTTCAGCTACTGACTTTTGAGAGTACTCTAGCCGTTGCTCTTCATTCATAACTAGTATATTCTGCACTAACTTTCTACGATCGCAGTCAAATCGACTGGTACTTTATCAAGCTACCCCAAATTGAGGGATGTTGTGGGGAGGTGGGGGGAAGAAATAACCGGCATTTGCATAATAGTTGCGGCTCAATCCGAATAGTTTTTAAGTCCGAATAATTACTATGAGGACGATTCGGTGCCTTGGGGGTTGCGCCAACCCTCTCACCTGTCCATGTGCTGACTTCAGGAGCGTTGCTATGTCACTTCACCCCCCCACAGCTTGCAAACCCTCTCTAGGGATGGCTGCCAACCTAGCGGCTGCCAAAACTGAGACCCAGCGGGATGCTATCAAGCTAGGCTGGGTTTTGATTAAAAATGGGCTGGTTTCGCCTGCTCAGCTCACAGCCGCACTGAGTTCTCAATTCCTCTGTCGGAAAAAGCTGGGTGAGGTGTTAATGGAGCAGCAGCTACTTTCTGAAGATCAGCTGAAAGATGCCTTGCGGGAACAGCTGCTACGGCGCAGAGGGCACTGGGTGATCTGACGGGACTGCTTTTACGGGCCTGCTTTTCCAGGATGGAAATGATTTTTGGGTAAGGTGCGTAGAGCACATTTTTCAAAAAAATCAATAGCAAATCTAGAGGATTACCGATCTGTAATTACCGGATCTGTATTGTCTGGATCTATATTAGTCGCATGACTCCGAATCAGTCGTATGACTCCGACAAATCTGCTAGAACTTGCCAGGAATGGGGATTCACAGGCGATCGCCACCTTGCTTGACCGGTTTCTGGGGGATCCCAATACAACGGTGAAAGCCGATTGGCATGGCGGCAATCTCAATCTGCGGTTTTTCTCATCCACCTTTTTTGACCCGCTTCAGGCGATCGCCTTTGTGCAGGAAAGCCTGGAAAACCTGCAAGTGGAAGCCATCAAAACCATTCGCATTTTTGGATATCGCTACGATGAGCCGACGCCCCTCTGGGCTCAGTCTCTAGATCTGGCGGCTGCGCCCGCGACAGCACCAGTCAATCCGGTTGAGCCATTCATTCCAGTTCAGCCCTCCTACTCTTTGCCCCCCAACCTGCCTACGCCGCAGATCGATCGCTTCATTGTCTGTGGGCTGGGCGACTTAGGGCAATATTGTGTTCTCAATCTCAAACGCTTTGCCTTACGAGAGTTTGAAATTCAGGTGGTAGCGATTGACAAACTCAAGCTCGATGAGTGGGAAGTGCATGATTTGCCAACTTTACTGGCCGAAGAGCCCATCATTGGAGATTGCCGCAACGATGAGGTGCTGCTGCAAGCCGGCATCCAACAGTGTCGAGCCATCTTATTAGTAACCAGTAATGAAAGTGCCAATATTGAAGCGGCGATCGCCGCACGACGGCTCAATCCAAACGTGCGTTTGGTTGTTCGGTCTTCTCGCCAAAGTCTGAATCAGCTACTCAAGCAACAGCTCGGAAATTTTGTTGCCTTTGAGCCAACCGAACTGCCCGCAGCAGCTTTTGCATTAGCGGGATTACAAGACGGCATTTTGGGCTACTTTGACATTGGCAATGTCCGACTTCAGGTTGTAGAACAGCAGGTACAGCCGAGAGATTACCGGTTTGATGGGGCTTTAGCCTCTGCCCTTCACAAAAAAACATACCGGCTCTTGAGCTATCAGGCGGCAGGGAGCACATTGCCCAGTCGAGCTTTTTACCAGTGGCAGGCCAATACAGAAATTAAACCGGGCGACACCGTGACTTATGTGGAAGTGGTGGGGCAAACCACCGGGCGATCGCTAACCGATTTCTCCAACATTGAAACGCCCTGGCAGCAAACTCGCCAAATGTTGCAAGAGGTGGCTCAACGGGGCTTACGGCGAAACTTTAGCCAGTTTTGGCAGTGGATTAACGCTCAGCGAGTGCGTCAGGTTATAGGAGCAGGGTTAGGGTTTGCCGTGCTGCTGTGGCTGATCAGTGTAGCGCTGCTGATGTCCACTGTTCCACAAATCGGCTGGGGTAAAGCGGCATCTACAGCCGTGATTCTGCTGTTAGGCGGGTATGGCGACATCTTTGGCGGATTGGCAGATCCCGCCTTGCCTGTGCCCCCAGCTGTCCAGTTCTTCTGCTTGCTGGTGACTATTGCCAGCCTTGCCTCTGTTTTGGGCGTACTGGGATTGATTACCGATAGCTTACTGAGCGCTCGGTTCGATTTTTTGCGGAAGCGCCCCCGTTTGCCCAAACAAAATCATATTGTGATCGTGGGCTTTGGGCGGGTAGGGCAAAGGGTTGCAGCTTTACTGCGAGAGTTTAAGCAGTCTGTCGTCGCTGTCACAGAATCGTTAGAATCCACACCGTTGCCCAGTCAGATTCCGCTGCTGGTGGGTGATCCTGTGACTGAACTTGCCAAGGTAAACCTAGCAAATGCCAAAAGCGTGATTGTGGTGACAGAGGATCAGATGCTTAACCTGGAAGTCGCGCTGATGGCGCGAGAAGCCGCACAACAGCTAAACCGGGATATTGGGCTAGTGGTTCGGACGTATGACCAGCGTTTTAGCGACAATCTGAGCAATTTGCTGCCGGATGCGAAAGCGCTGGCTGCCTATGGATTATCGGCAGAAGCGTTTGCTGGAGCGGCGTTTGGCGAAAATATCTTAGGGTTATTTCGTCTGAATAACCAAACTATTCTAGTGACTGAATATACGATTGAAGCAGATGACACCCTAGTTGGCGAACTGCTCTCCCGCATTGCTTATGGGTATGGCGTTGTGCCTATTTTTCAACAGCGGGCCAAGCGCGGTAATCAGAGCGATGATCCGGCTGACTTGCTGATGCCCTCGGACGATCGCCAGTTGCAAGTGGGCGATCGCTTAATTTTGCTGGCTTCTATTAATGGACTCCGGCGGATTGAGCATCACGAAATGGCTCCCCCGCGTCGCTGGCGACTAGAGGCTCAAAAGCTGATAACTCAGGGTGCTCAGCAAGATGGCAGCAATATTTTGTATCGGATTTCTGGCTGTGAATTAGCCAAAGCCAGAGCATTTACAGAAAATTTGCCGGGATCGATCGAACTCTCGCTCTACGACTATCAGGCCCATCGCCTGATTGAAGAACTCGGCCGGCATCTTCCACAAGTTAAATTGGTACCGCTCTCGTAGACTCTTACCCTGCCTCTCAATCTCCTTCTAAAGGGAGAGCGTCGAAAAAGCGCAATCTGTAACGATTGGAACATTAATTCTTTATGCGCATCCTTCTGTGATTTATGTGTTGCGAGGGAAAATGATGTCGCCTCATTCTGTGTTAGGAGCTTTATTATGATTCCTGCTCACTGGCGTAGGGTTATTGTCCCTATTTTGCTTAGTTTGGTTTTGCTAGTCTCTGCATGTAGCGATGCCAAACCGCCTTCTCAATTTGAAAAAACTCAACAAGAAACTTCTAAGCGCAATGCACCTGCTGCGGTGGCTAAGGGAACCACTTCAGGGGGCACTTTTAATAAATTTTTTCCTGATTCAGCCAGTGGCTATGAAGTCGTTCCGGCTCAAGAAAAAAATGGCTTTGCAGAATATAAAGTGAATAAAGGCGGTAAGAATGTCGCTGTGCTGTCCATTAACGATACGGTTGGCAATCCGACAGCAGTTACCAAGTTTCAGAACAGCACGACAAAAATTGGAGGCTATCCTGCGGTTGAGCAAGGAGCCAACATTACTGCCGTTTTAGTTAACGATCGCTACCAGGTAAAAGTTCAGTCTCGCGATTCATCCTTCACGCCGGAAGACAGAGCGGCTTGGGTGCAAAAGTTTAATCTGCGAGGTCTGGCGAAGCTACCGGCGGCAACCTCAAGCTTACCTAGAACTCAAACTCCTCCGACTGCTCCAGCAGTACCCGGCAGACTCCAACCGGCTGCAAATCCTACCTAGAAACGTTGAGAGAAACGTTTGGAGTTGGGGCTAAACCCATCTTTAGTTGGGACAGCGCTCCATGGGATAGAGCGATCGCTCCTAGAACTGGAAGCAGCGCTCATTAACGGACACCTTGCAACATTAGGAGCAAACTATGAGCAATAAAGCAATTTACGAATATGTGGATGAGTTGCCAACAGGCGGTTTGACCGTAATGGCGCTGAAATCCCTGGATTGGGTAATTCCAGGGCAGTGGCAAAACCTGGTGGGTTTTCAAAATACCATCCGGGCCGTGACAGGCGAAACCGACGAAACCATGATCCAGCAAATTGGCGATCGCGCTGTAACGCTGTTCAATGACAAGCGAGAAGGCTATCAACGGGCCCTGTGGCTGTATCAGACGGTAGATTCTGCATCGGGTGCATTGGGTGCAGCAGCCCTGGCCAACAAAATTGGACAAGATGTGGGATTCTTGGGCATTCTCAAGAACCTGACCCCCAAACCAGAGAAGGCCCAAAGCATTGATTTGTGCGTCAAGCTCGTCGTTGAGCTGGTTGCTTTCTGCCAAATCAACGGCATCCCAGGTGACAGCATTGGGGATTTTCTGTCTGCTTTGAAAGACTATGGGGGCGAGTCTCTCATGCGGATGGCGGCTCTAGTTTGCTTTGACGGACTGATTCCCCTGGGACCTGATTTTGCTACCAAGGGGCTGACGGCAATCAAAAACATGTCTGCCTCTGATTTAGAGAGTAATCAAACGTTTAAAGGGGTGCGTGAGCTGATTCCGGGCGGAAATGCAGCAGGACAGCTGGGGTTTATTACTGAAAGCTTTGAATCGACTCAAGGTTGGATGCAAAACTTTGTCTCTTCTAAAGGGTTAACGCCTGACAAGGTGGTAGACAACCTCTCTAAGTTTGTGGATATTTCCAAAGACAAACTTGATTACTTAGGTGCATTTTTAGATATGTACGTCAAGTACTATGAGCACACGGGGATTCAAACTTTGGCTCATCGCTTAATAGAACGGGCAGTTGCTGAAATTTAGGAATTTTCAACAGGAGTATGTTTCGATCTTTTTAGGTATATTTTTGTACCTGATTAATCGTTACTACCCTCTAAATTACCGGTTTTTTTAATTCTTGAATCTTTAAAGAAAGGGACGCTGATTTCAGCGTCCCTATTTTTTTGCTGTACAGGTTTTTCTGCTGTGCTCAAGCGATCGCCTAGCGCGCAGTCATGACAGAATTCACCACAGACATGACTACTATGAGTTTTCTAAAAACCATTGAATAAAAAATTCAAAACGAAATTAAAAATAGAAATCTACTCCTAAAAGCAGAGAACTTCCACTCTAGAAATTCGTATATTTGGACACGCACGAGTTTAATTCTTAGCTTGCGCCAAGTCTCGGTAAATGGGATAAGTTGGGTCTTTGGGAAACCCCTAATTAATACAAAGTGTTCGATTCTTACAACTCAATCCCACATAAATTGATTGATTGATGGCGACTTAATCTCAATTTCGAAGATTTTAAGTTCTTCCCATCATTCATCTTGAAGTGAAGCCAACTCTGAAGTAAAACATATGCCAGACAACACAGCTCTGCGAATTTTATATGCTGCTGGACCTGGGGATATTATTGGAACCTATGAGTATTGGCTCAACGGGCAGGATGACCCCTCCCAGGTTTCTGTTACCTATTCCAGCCAGTTTTATGAACTGTGTCAAAATTTGCAGGCTAAGGCTTATGTCATCTCTTCCTCAAGTCGGACCGATTACTGGCGGGATGGACAGTTTATCTTAGAAAATCGACCCAATCCGTTCCAATCTGCTTCTGGAATTTGGTATCACTTAGGGCAAATTACCTATGGATTGTGGTTATCTTGGTCTGCTATTCGATTTCGGGCCAATGTGGTAGTGGCAGATAGTGGCTCTACCTATTGGTTTGTCCTGTCGCTGCTGGGGTGGCTGGGCGTTAAAGTCATTCCGTCTCTACACTGCGTTCTTTGGCTAAAACATGCCCAGCCCCGCTTAATTGAAAACCTGCTGCTGAAGCTGAGCCGCCGATTTTTTGCCAAAGACTGTGCCGCTGTGGTCGCAGTGTCACAAGATATTGGGGATCAAGTGGAACAGTTGACTCAAGGTCGCCGTTCTGTAGTGGAATTTTTGCCGACCTATCGTCCGTCTGAATTTTTGGATGTGGCTGAGCCCAATTGGGAGCGATCGCCCTTCCGAGTGTTATTTGCCGGTCGGGTCGAGCGTAACAAAGGCGTTTTCGATCTGCTGGAAATTGCTAAACGCTTTGCAGCCGAGGGACATCAAGACATTGTTTTTGAAGTCTGTGGCGAAGGCTCTGCCTTAGGGGAATTGCTCTATGCTGTGGCTGAAGCTGGGCTGAACCATCGTTTTCGATGTCATGGGCATTGCCAGAAAACGCAAATGCGGGAAAGACTCAGCCAATCGCATGTTGTGATTGTGCCAACCCGGACTGAATTTGTAGAAGGGTTTAATCAGGTAGTTGCAGAAGCGATTTTAGTCGGGCGTCCAGTAGTAACCTCCTCGGTCTGTCCGGCCCTCTCATATGTGAAGTCCGCAGCGGTAGAGGTTCCGCCTAATGACGTTCGGGCTTATGGCGATGCCTTATTGAAGCTGCGTGACGATCGGGAATTTTATGAGCAAAAGCGTCGCAGTTGTTCAGAGTTACAGTCTCCTTTCTATGATGCTGGGCGAAGCTGGGGCGCTAAACTTCAGGACATTCTGATCGGTGCTCCTCGCGCGGCTGGTCTTGCTCCTGCCGCCCCTGCTGCCGCCAAGCGACTGGTAATTGTGCAATATGCCGGAGATTACCGTCAAACGGTGCAAAATTTTGCGGCTAATCAAGAGGAAGCCTACTATGCGCAGCGCTATTCGGTAGAATCGGTTGCCGCCTTAGTAGAGCAAGTGGAGGCTGTATCCGTCATTTGTTGCCTGACGGATGAACCCTATGATGAAGTATTGCCCAATGGGGTGCGAGCGATCGGGGCAGGGTTTCAGCCAGATAGGGCAGTGGCTCCCCGAAAAGTAATTCAGCTAATTGAACAACTGCAACCTACCCATTTAATTGTCCGCATGCCGATGAGGCAAATCTTTAGTTGGGCAATTCA
>DATNOY010000611.1:0-10397 GCA_036703495.1 Coleofasciculaceae cyanobacterium | reverse complement strand
GAATTGGATGCCGCTGTGAACGCGATCGGTGAGAATATCAGGGGTGTGCAAAGCGATGTCTCCAATCTGGCAGATCTCGATCGCCTGTTCGCCACAATCCAGCAAGAGCAAGGGCATCTTGATGTGGTCTTTGCCAATGCTGGTGTTGGCGAAATCGCTCCCCTCGGAGCGATTACTGAGGAACACTTCGACAAAATATTTAACATCAACGTCAAAGGTCTGCTATTTACCGTACAGAAGGCACTGCCGCTGCTGCCAGAGGGTGCGTCCATTATCCTGAACGCCTCGATTAATTCGATGAAAGGTGTGCCAGCCTTCAGCGTTTATGGCGCGACTAAAGCTGCCGTGCGATCGTTTGCCCGCAATTGGACACTCGACCTTAAAGAACGCAAAATCCGGGTGAACGCGATTAGTCCCGGTGTCGTGCCCACTCCTGGCTACAATCTTCTGGGACTCAACGATGAGCAGGTGCAGGAGTTTGTGGATAGTCAGGCTGTCAACATTCCATTAGGGCGAGTCGGCACACCCGATGAGATTGCTAAAGCCGTTGTCTTTCTCGCGTCAGACGACAGTAGCTTTGTCAACGGCATCGAACTATTTGTTGATGGTGGAATGGCACAGATTTGAGGCTGTACTCAGCTTTAAGGATTGCTTAATTCAGGTATGAATTGGAGACGCGGGGACGCGGAGAGGGAGAGAATAGATGTAAAACTTGTGAGTCCTTCGGAGGATGTATGTGGGATCAACGCTACGCTGTAGACGAATACATCTATGGAACTGAGCCAAATTCGTTTCTTGCAGAACATGCTGAGATGCTCAGTAGTCCTGTATTGTCATTGGCCGAGGGTGAGGGCCGAAATGCCGTTTTTCTCGCATCGCTGGGGCTGAAGGTACATGGTGTGGATGGGTCAAATGTAGGGCTTGCCAAAGCACAAGCTTTAGCACGTTCAAGGGGAGTTGAAATCCAAACTGAGGTTGCCGATCTCGGAGTCTTTAAACCAGCGGCAAATCATTACGGATCGGTCATCTCTATTTTCGCCCATTTGCCCAGTGCAATTCGAGAGAAGCTTTATCCACTGGTAGAGCGTTGCCTGAAACCTGGTGGTATTATCCTGCTTGAAGCGTACTCGGAAGACCAACTTGCCCGCGATACCGGAGGCCCGAAGGATGCGGACATGTTGATGACGCGGGTCAAGATTGAACGGGAGTTCCCACACTGTGAGCCAATCCTCCTGCGTGAACTTGAGCGAGAAGTTTGTGAGGGCACCTACCATACTGGCGTAGCCTCAGTAGTGCAGTTTATCGGCAAAAAGAAGTCCTAACACCGTGTTGTAACAATCTCACTCTGTAAACTTCCGCATTTCCTTGCGTCCTTGCGTCCTCGTGTCTCCGCATCTCCTCTCATGTCTATCCATCTCACTATCATGCAACATCAACGAGGAACAAAATCATGGCTGCATCTCGCACTGTTTCGAGCAATATTCCCGGCTACAATTACAGAGCGCAGACTATAGCTCGCTCTAAGGTCTCAATAGAGGATCTGGCAGCACTGAAAGAATCGGTGCAATTTATGGAAGAGGACGAAAAATTTCTTCGGTTAGCGGGCGAAGTAATGTCCGATCAAACGAAACAAATTGTGGAGCACTGGCGCAGCACGATCATTGCGAGCATTCCCAATCTTGCCCGGCATTCGCGCACTCCGGAAGGAAATCCGCTTCCTGAATATTTAGCGAAAAGCAATCTCCGCTTCCAGCAATGGATTTTGGATACTTGCTTTCGGTCTTATGATCAAGACTGGCTCGATTATCAGGAAGAGATCGCGCTGCGGCACACCAGTTTGAAAAAGAATCGGATAGACAGTGTCGAGTCAACTGATCACGTGCCTTACCGCGACATTGTTGCCTTTGTAGCGGTGATGAATGAAACAATTCGACCCTATTTAGCAGCCAAAGGACATAGCGATGAACAGGTAATGCGAATGCACCTGGCATGGCAGAAGTCATTGCAGATGCAAATCGCGCTCTGGGCGAAGCCGTATATGGATGCAGCTAACAGTACGAACGAGTGGTAAGGAGTCCACTGTTATGGATACAAATGATGTGACTGCGAATCATGGCATCATCAGCCAGCCCAGTCCCTATTCTGTTACCGAAACTATCGATCGACTGGTAGCCATCCTTCAGACAAAAGGCATCCCCATTTTTGCCCTACTGCGGGCTTTGATGCTCCAAAGCAGCCAGCAAAATGGCATTGAATCCTTACAACTCTCGGTTCAATCTGCTAGGCAACTCCTGCTCAGCTTCATTCCCCAATTGATTTATGCCGATGTCCTTCAGCATCAAGACCGTTATCAGTTGATCCTGATTTTGTTGTGGGAGCAACGTCTGCCCCAGCGTCCCCATCGCAGTGAACCGAGAGTAGTTAAACGTCTCATCCCCATAAGGTTGAGGCTCCATGCTGCTTGCTGAAAAGTGAGCTAATCCTTGCCGATGTAAGTGCTCTTGTGGGTGCTGCCACACCACCAGCGCAGGTAGCGATACGGGCCGCATCCATTGATCACTTTCAATTCCACATGAGCACTACGCCCTTTGCTCAATCGTCGACTCGTGGATTCTTGCGCTATTAGCTCTATCCTTTCTGCCTCTTCCATTTCGTCTGCTTCGAGATCATTGAACTGCTGAAGCATCTCAATCAATTGGAAGCGATCGCTGCGGCTCATGCCCAATGCCAGGGGAGCCACCTGGTTCAAGTCAACCGCTTTCTTGGGTTTTGCCTTGCTCTTGCGAGTCTTCTTGCTCTTTGAAGCCTTAGATTTGGATGCTGGAGTTTCAATAGCGACCTCATGAAATAGATCATCTACCCAAGCACTGGGTTGGGTAGCTTCCCGTTGCGGTAGCAGGCGTGTGGAGGGTGAAGTCTGCCGAGTCTTTGTGGATGCAACCATGAGGGCGATCGCTAAATTAGATTGATAGTATTTTACTACTAAAAGTAGTGTTTTACTATCAGCTTGCGATCTAACTCTCCAGTGATGTTATCCTCAGTGAAGATGGCATTATTGGCTAGTACCTATGTCTGTAGCAACTTTAGAGCAATCGAATCCTGCTGTTCGACACACCCGTGGCGTTAATGGAGCCTTTGTATTAGAGATTGAAGCTGACACCTTCCCCAAGTGGCTCTTAGTGTGCCGAACTGCCATGGGAATTAGTCAAGCTGAAGTTGCCCAAAAGCTGAATGTGAGCTATCAACTCATTACTCACTGGGAGAGTGGCTACCGTACTGCTCGGATCACTTCAGAGCGCCTAGCTATACTCTGTCAAATCTTTCAATGCGAACCCAATCAAGTTCCTAGACAAAATGCTAACTTTGTGAACTGTTAATCTATGTGACATCCACAGCTGACATAATCTAGTCGTTTAGGGTAATCTACTTTTCCTAAAACTCTTCAGTATCAAGGCTTTCAAATCCTTTAACTTTACCCTAAATAAAGGTATCTATATCCCAATCCAATGTCACTGAAATAAGCTCTCACCAATCGCCAAAAGCCTTGAAAAAGCTTAGGGTGGGCAGCACCCACCACCCTTATTTCAGCGCCATTGATCTATATCCCCATACTCCTATAGAGAGCGAAGTTCTTGCTGGCTTACGAATAACGTTATTCGTAACTCTAGAAATTGCTGAAAATAGATGAACTACAATCTTATTTTTGCTTTAGGATTGTTGGATTGTCCCCAGTTGAAAATTGACTATGCCTAAGATATTTTCGATATTCAATCAGGCTGGAGGAGTTGGCAAGACTACTCTAACGATGAATTTGGGTTATGCATTAGCTCAAAAAGGTCAACGTGTTTTGCTAATTGATTTTGATCCTCAAGCGAGCCTGACCATTTTTATGGGGCTTGAACCGGATGAACTAGATTTCACTATCTACGATTGCTTGATGAAGCGCCATCCCATTGATGAAGTTATTGTGCCCTCTTTACATGGCATAGATCTTCTCCCCTCTAACATTGGGCTAGGTGAAGCTGAATTGGAATTGGTAGCAGCATCCATGCGTGAAGTGAAGCTCAAAAAAGCGATTGAGCCGGTTGTGGATAACTACGATGTGATGCTCATCGACTGCCCTCCTAGCCTGGGCATGTTGAGTTATTTGTCACTGGTGACCTCTCAGGCAGTTCTCGTTCCTGTGGATTGTGAGTTCAAATCCTATCGAGGCACAGACCTATTGCGCCGGACAGTCGCCAGAGTTCAGCAAGATGCGAATCCAACCCTTGAGATCTTTGGTTTTGTGCCAACCAAATACAGTAAAGGCAAGTCCCAACATAAGGGATGTTTAGGAGCCATGCAAGAATATCTTTCTCCTGTAGCTCCAGTATTTCAGCCGATTGCTAACGCGATCGCCTTTGTAGATGCTTCGATGAACCGGCAGCCATTGGCACTCTACGATCGTCGTCATGAAGCTGTCAATTCCATCAATGAATTAGCGGATACGATTTGTGCTCAACTGCCTCAAGGAGCATTAGCCCATGCCTAAACGTGCTGCTTATCCGGCTCCTACCGTTGCTACTGGGATTAATGCTTTATTTTCTGTTAAATCCAACAAAGTTCCTGATGGATTAACGACTCAAATCCCTGTTAGTGATATCTTCATCTCCCCTCTGCAATATCGTCATTATGTTGATGAAATTGAGATCGAAGCATTAGCTAAATCAATTAAAGCTCAAGGATTGCTTGAAGCAATTGTGGTTCGCCAGGTAGAAGAGCGCTATGAGCTAGCAATAGGTCAAAAGCGCTGGCTTGCCCATCAGCATCTAGGGCTTTCAACTATTGAAGCCAAAATACTAGACTTAACTGACGATGCCTTAGTCGAGATCAGCTTGATTGAGAACAATCAGCGTTCTCAGCCTAACGTATGGGAAGAAACCTGTGGCATCCTCAAGCTTTTAGAATTGCGACTTAGCCTGTCTCAGAGCGAGGTTGTTAGCCTGCTTAATCAAGCAGCAAATCAAAAAAAAGGGGCTACGAATAACGTTATTCGTAGTGATCAATGGGAAGCTTTAGAGGCAGTGCTAAGTAGCGTTAGCACACTGACTCCAGATAGCTTTAGAGCCAATCGACTGCCTATTCTGAATCTACCTGATGACATCCAGTTAGCCTTACGTCAAGGCAAGTTGGAATATACCAAGGCAAGAGCGATCGCTCAGATTGAGGATAGTGATCATCGCTTGAACTTACTAGATTCAGCCATTCAAGAAAAGCTTTCGATTCGGGAGATTCGAGAGCGGGTGCAGACATTTAAGCGCATCCAGACTGTATCCAATAGGCTTACTCTCTCTGATCCGGTGAAAGAGCGTCAGCAGAGCCTCAAGCACCTTAGCTCTAAGGTCAAGACCCTGACTCCTGATAAACAGAAGAAGTTTGATAAGCTGCTGCAACAGATGATGGAACTGATAGAGCCTGTCAAATCTGCCGATTAGCTTTAGCTGATCTTCTGGTCTGGGAGATATGGATCGCTTCAGTTCCGCATTGTATTTGCTTTCAATGTTTTTACTTGCTGAACGCTTGCATCTGCAACAACAGAGACTTGATTAAAGCCAGCCTAGAAAAAGCGAGGAGAGCGTACCGTTAAAGGGTAGGGTCGGCTGCGAGCTCTATCAGCCTAATGCCAATTCTAAAGAAAGTGAGCGCCTCTACAGAGCTTGTGATCGCAATTCGGTAAAATGATGACACCTGTTCGTCGTGCGATCGCCATGACCCTCGAACAAGCCCTCGCGATCGTTAATCAAGCTGTGTATGCTCAAGTCGGTAGGTACTTGAGCGACACCGAGCAGCTTATTTTTACAGGAGCCTGGCAGGGGCAGACCTATGAGCAAATTGCTGAAACTCATGGCTATTCTGTGAAGTATCTGAAAGACGATAGTGGACGCAAGTTTTGGAAGCTATTGACTGAAGTGTTTGGCGAATCGGTTGGAAAGAATAACTTTCGGGCTGCGATTCTCCGCAGGAGAGACTCCGTTAACGAGGGGTTAAATCAGCGGCAGGCAAACCAGAAGACGAGTGATGACCAGAACCGTACTCAAAACATTACTACCAGTCCCCCTTCTGCTTTTGGAGAGCAAAGTATTCACTTTTGCACCTCTCCTGATCATGTCCAACTTGCCTATGCAACGATAGGACAAGGCTATCCCTTAGTAAAAGTTGCAAACTGGTTAAGCCATCTTGAGTTTGATTGGCAGAGCCCTGTCTGGAAGCATTGGTGGGAGAGCTTTTCAAAGAGCTACCAGCTAATTCGCTATGACGAGCGCGGATGTGGCTTATCAGACTGGGATGTATCAGATTTCCACTTTGATGCTTGGGTGAAAGATTTGGAAACGGTTGTTGATGCAGTTGCACTCGACCGATTTGCGTTACTGGGGATATCGCAAGGAGGAGCCGTAGCGATCGATTATGCAATCAAACATCCTGAAAAAGTGAGTCATTTGATTCTCTATGGTGCTTTTGCTACAGGTCGAAATATTCACCCGCTGCAAAAACCTGAAGATGCTGAGATGTTTATTCAATTAATTCGATTGGGATGGGGACAAGATAATCCAGCTTTCCGCCAGCTTTTCACTTCGTTTTTTATTCCTGAAGGAACGCTAGAACAGTTTCGCTGGTTTAATGATTTGCAACGCGCTTCATCCTCTCCAGAAAACGCAGCGAAGTTCTTCAGAGAGTTTCTCCAGATCAATGTGTATGAACGAGCTACTCAAATACGCGTTCCTACATTAGTTCTACATGCTCAAGAAGATGCCTCAATTCCATTTAAAGAGGGACGATCACTCGCGACTCTCATTCCCCATGCAAAATTTGTTCCCTTAAACAGCAAAAATCACATCTTGTTGGAAACGGAACCTGCTTGGCAGCGTTTTCTTCACGAAGTTCAAGCATTTCTCAATACTGAGTCTTAGCTAATCTTGAGAATACAGCATTCTCGATCGCCCCTCATGCCTTGAGCGTTGCTTTTTCTGCTTCTGTAACTCCAGTTACTCCAGTAAGTTCATGCCTTCATAGGGGCGATCGCTTGTCATCTCTGGAGCATCCTGTATTGGCTGGCAATCAATCGCGAGTCGCCCTGATCGAGTCTCAGTGTGGTCTGCTTAATCTTGAGAGGCGGTTCAAATTCTAGAGGTTGAGATACGGGGCTGACAACGACTCAATCAAAGATGGGCTATTTAACTTGAACTCTTCACTACACCTAGCTTTCGACGATCGCCCTTTTGAACGGAGTTTTTGATCAGCAAAACGAAAGAATGTGGGGTTCAGCGATCGAGGTCAGTGGAAATCCATCAAATGGACTTTTATTGCTTTAATCCGCCATACCCCTCCCCAGTTGCTCGTCTAAATGCTTCGATGCCTAACCTGCATTATTCACGAGAAGTCACAAAAGGTACAGGAAAGAGAGCCTGAAACAGAGTAGAATCAGGCTCTCTAGCATTTTAAGTGTCTTCATTGTGCCATGACAGTGTGTGAAACGGAACTTCCCTACAATTTTGCAACTCCACGTCCCCTCGTTGTTCGCTTTTCAAACCTTGAACTGAGCTCAGATGCCGGTATTCTGCTAGCCCGTGAGGCCGAAGAGCAACTTAAGATATGCCAGCATTTAGCCGACTGTATCGAAGACTGGCGAGAACCGCACAAAATCACTCATAGTTTGTATCAGTTAGTGAGCCAACGGGTATAGCAGCTTGTGGGGGGGTACGAAGATGCCAACGACAGCAACCAGTTGCGGCACGACCCGGTCTACAAAATTGCTTGTGGACGAGTGCCACTGGCAGAGGCAGAGTTGCTGGCCAGCCAACCGACGATAAGCCGCTTAGAAAACCAGGTCAGTAAGCGGGAAGTTGCAGCCATGCGGAGTCGGATGGTCGAGTGTTTTATCACCCGTTACAAGCAAGCACCCAAGCAAATTGTGCTGGATATTGATGGCTGGGATGACCCGATGCATGGAGAGCAGCAGTTGAGCTTTTTTCATGGCTACTATGGGCAGCACATGTACTTCCCAGTGCTGATTAATGAAGCAGACAGTGGATCGCTGGATGCATCGGTGCTTTGGTTTTGGTTTTGAGTACCATCCCGGTTTCATGCAGGAGGCGTTGGCGAAGCCTCTCGGAACGAGAATCGCCTTTGCATGAATTGCACTTCTCGCAGGCGGTTACCACGTTGTCCCAGGTATGGGGTCCGCCTTTTGAGCGGGGAATAACGTGATCCAGCGTCAAATGCTTAGTGCTGCCGCAGTACTGACAGGTGTGGTTATCGCGGCGGAAGACTTCGCGACGATCGACTGGAGGTAGTTTCCAGTGCCGTTCGGGATTGCCGTTCGTCAAGCGGATGTGATCTGGGATTTGTAGTACGACACTGGGAGAGCGTACTTCCCATTGCTGAGTGCTGCTGAACTCCAGAGTCTCTGCCTGTCCGGTAACCAGGAGTACGATTGCCCGTTTAAGGTTGATCCGTGCCAGGGGCAGGTAGTTCTTAGAGAACACCACGACCTGGTTCTGAAGTATTGGAATTTTCTGTCGCTGCTCGGTCTGCATGAGTTTTCTCCTCAAAAAATAACCCCCGCCTCTGATGACCAGGAGCGGGGGTTGGGGAAGTGGATATGGCTTTCCCTATGCCGGTGTCAGGATTGCCCTGCACCTCCCGCTGCTAATCAATTGATCCGGATTGAGTCGTCCGGCGATGTTGCTATCAATGCCTTCGCTGACGGATTTACCGCCGTTAAACCGATACGTCCCCTCAAACGCAAACAGCACCGCTGCTCTGCCTAGACCGTGTTGAGGTCGGCATTGCATGGCGCTGGCTAAGGTGGCGTGAAGGATGCGTATTATGGAAGGCTGTAGTATTTGTATTACAAATCCGAATGTCTACATACTACACTTGTAGTATTAGATTGTCCACCCGGGAATTGAAATTTAGGATGTTTGGTTATGGATACACGCAAGCGGGGCAGCACTTCGGAAATGCAGGTGACGAGTATTCGATTGGAACCCGAACTGAAGGAGCGATTGCGGGAGATTTCCGGTGAACAGGGCTATCAAACTCTGATTCGGGAAGTCCTTTGGCAGTTTGTGGAGCAACAGATGGGGGTGGATGAGGTGCGACCGTATTCAGCCGAGGATAGGCGATCGCCCTCTCATCCCCCGCTGTTATCTATGTCGGATATTCGAGCGACGTTTAGGGCAGTCTCTCAACAAGAAGATCAATGTGCCATTACAGGGCAGCGTATTCAACCGCAGCAAGAGATGCTTTTAGGGTTAACCACAAACGGGGAGATGATTGCTCTCAGTATGGCGATCGCTTAATAGTGCTTCCAGTAATAGGCATCGATCCGAGATACGTGTAAAAATTTATCATATAGGCATCAAAGCTTTGCTGGATCTGCAAAGTCCTCAATTAAACATGAATCCTTCCCGACAATATCGGCGCTAGCAACAATGTCATATCCATCTAAACCCTCTGCTGAGCCTTGTGTAACAACCTTCGATGAGTTTGCGCAATTGGCGGATTATTCTCTAATGGATACCTTAAATGCCGATCCTGATGCCACGGTCGATGGTGATGATCACCGGCCCCGCCAGGTTTTTTCGGGTCATTTCGTACCTGTGACACCCACGCCGCTTGCAGACCCAGAATATATCGCTCATAGCCGCACTTTTTTTAAGGAACTTGGGTTGAGCGATGAGCTGGCGCTTGATGAAAAATTTCGCCGTGTATTTTCTGGTGATCTCTCTGCTGCCCATGAGCCGATGCGTCAGGTGGGCTGGGCGACGGGTTATGCCCTGTCGATTTATGGCACCGAATATACCCAGCAATGTCCATTTGGTACGGGTAATGGTTATGGCGATGGTCGAGCGATATCTGTATTTGAAGGAATTATCAATGGACAGCGCTGGGAAATGCAATTGAAAGGGGGTGGCCCAACACCTTATTGCCGGGGTGCCGACGGGCGTGCTGTCCTGCGATCAAGTGTGCGTGAGTTTCTAGCGCAAGACTATATGCAGGCGTTAGGTGTGCCAACATCGCGCTCTTTGACACTGTATGTTTCTAAATCTGAGACCGTTACCCGGCCCTGGTATTCTCAAGACTCCTAATAGATTGACCATGATGTTTTTGTGGAAAATACTGTGGCCATTTCAACTCGAGTTGCACCCTCCTTTTTGCGCGTGGGTCAGCTAGAGTTATTTGCCCGCCGCACTCGCAGCAATGCTCATCCAAAAGCATTAGAAGAGTTGAGCATGATCGTGTCGCACTTAATTGAGCGAGAGTACAAAAGCGACATTAATCAAAGCCTTAGTTTTGCCGATCAATTAGTTGAGCTGGCTAAGCTATTTCGCCAGCGTCTCACTTCACTGGTGGCT
>DATNOY010000610.1:0-6635 GCA_036703495.1 Coleofasciculaceae cyanobacterium | reverse complement strand
TAAGAACCTCATGGAGTTTATAAATCAGCCTGTGCTGAGGGTGTATTTTTCTTTAAATTGAGAGACAAGTCGTTGCTATTCATGAAAATAACCCTCTACCGAAAAAATTGCTAGTAAAAATGTATACTTCCCTCAAGCAAGGCGTGAATCAGGAAGCAAAGTTACCCTGTAGTGCGATTTTTCAGGGTTTGCAGCAATGCCGCACTCAGAAAGGCGAATTATGCTGCTATTTAGCCCTGGTCTAGTTCAGATCTAGCAACTTCTAAGATTCAATTTTTAATAAGTACCTCGGCGTCATTAAAAGCCAGATCTCAAACCCTGTGCCGTCCGCTGCACGGACGGCACAGGGTTTTAAGGTTTTAGGGCTAAGCCCATACAACAAAAAAATTATTACCTTTTGAGGACTACCCAATTTCTGACCTGGGTAGCTCCAGATCTACCCACCTTCAACTTTCTGCAATCCAAAGTTCATGGCTCGCCGTATCTATATAGCTGTAGCTATTATGCTTAGGACATTTTTGTGGGCATGCAAAGTGCACTCATAAAGATATCTCTGCCCTAACACCTGTGGCTACAGCTCTAAAAGATAGAGGGGCTACGTTAGCAGTACTCATCTTCAGAAGCAGGAAAGGCGTTTTCCTTATCCTATTGCGATCGCTTTTGATCCACTTCGATCCAAGGCGTATCCTTTTCGCATATCTATATTTTCCAAAAGAATATCGTTCAAGATATTTTTTATTTTAGAAATCCATCCTCGTTTTACCTTCGTATTGATTCATAGAGCAGTCGGAGATCACCGCTTATTTTTTCCTTGATCTATGCTCCATCCATTCTTAGAGAGTTAGGAGTCACTTGCGTGAATCAGAATAAATTTGACCTCAACAGTATGTCAGATCGTCACAGCAAAGCCATATCCCGTCGGGGAATTCTCGTGGGAGGAGCGATCGCCGGTTTAGCCAGTGCAGTCGGTCTGTCTACCTTCTCTGCCCGTCCCAGCCAAGCCTCAATGATGTCCATGTCTGCCAACGCAAACGATGCTGAGGTGCTCAACAACGCTCTGTTCTATGAGCATCAAGCCATTTGGACCTATCAATTTGCCGCAGGCAAGCTGAGTGATTCGAATGTGGGTAAAGCCGTTTTAGCGGTAGCCCAAGCGAATCTGCATGACCATATGATGCACCGGGATAAGCTCACAGAGGTAGTCAAAAGCTTAGGGGGAACTCCGGCAATGGCAGCCAGCACCTACGACTTGTCTGCCTATCTGCAGCGGGGTGAAGGCAATATTGATAGCGATGTCAACATCGCTAAGCTAGCGCTCGCCTTGGAAACGGATGCAGCGATCGCCTACGGCACTGAAATCGCCAAGCTGAAAACCCCTGCCTTGATTACCGCAGGAGCCAGCATTGGTTCCACTGAAGCCTCCCATGCTACTGCCATCCGGGCTGCCTTTGTGGCGTTGGGCGTCAGCGTTCCCATTGTTCCTGCCTCCTTCATCAGTGCCGATACTCGGGGAGAGTGGGTTGTAAAAGTCTAGGCACAAAAAACCGAAGGGAGTGGAGCAGGTACGGACCCTGCCACTCCCTGTTCACACATCACAGGACTGATATATCAGTCCTATTTGATTTGTAATTTAATTTGTAAGAACTTGTAGTGCGGGCATCTTGTCCGCGCTGGTCACGGGCAAGATGCCCGTACTACAGGGAAATCTCACAACCGATTTGGGATAAGTCAAGTGCAGATTATGTTTTGAAAGCCTCACTCCGCGAAATTTTCAAAACATAATCTGGCTTTAGCCGAGCGCTAACAAATTTACAAGGTGCCAAATTTGGCAACCCAAGCATCATACTGTCCTGCGTTTGTTGACCCAGCAAATGCTCCATTGGTTTGCCCTGCAATGTAGACATTCCCGGCACTGTCCACACTGATGCCATAGGTTTCATCATCTTTGTTAGTTCCAAGCTGCGTGCTGCTCAACAAACTGCCGCCAGCGTTGTATGCGGCTAACCAGGCATCAGAACCGCCAGCAGCATTGCCAAACAAAGCTTGATCGGTTTCTCCAGTCACATAAATTCTGCCAGAGTTGTCGGTGGCGATCGCCTGTCCTTGGTCTAAGCCACTCGTGCCAAACTGCTTGGCCCACTGGAAGGTGCCGCCATTGCTGTATTTTGCCAGGAAGCCATCATCCTTGCCGGCATAGGTATTGGCAGGAAGGCTGCCTGAGGGTAAAGCGCCTGCGGTTTGTCCCGTGATGTAAATATCAGATCCCAGGACGGCAATGCCACGGGCGTAGTCCTGTGCGGTGCCAGAACTGGCCAAGGTTTGATTCCACAATAGCGCCCCATTGCCGCTGAACCCCGCCACAAAAGCATCGCCATCAGAAAATTTGAGGCTGCCGCTGCTCAGCAGCAAGGTGGCACCCGTAACCCCGGTGATGTAGACATTGCCATTGCTAACGGCCAAATCTGTAGCGGCTGTCACGCCAGAGTTACCCAATTTCGCGATGCCAGCGTCACCAAATGTCGTCACGGCGCTACCGTCAGCAACATTGTACTTGGCGATAAACGCTTGTCCTTTAGACGAAAGCGGAGAGGAATTGAGAATACCGGTGACATAAACACTATTGCCATCTAGCGCAATTCCAGCACCAGATTCCAGCGCATTCGTAAACTCACCCGCAGCCTTGGGGGTACTAATCGTTTTAATCCACTGCTGTTCTCCGGCTTTGCTGTACTTGGTGACAAACACATCGCTGTTTAAGGTGAGTCCGGAGCCTGTGACAGTCGCTCCGGTCACATAATAGCTGCCCTCTTGATCAACCGCGACATCAAACGCCACATCTGAACCTGGCGTAGCGATCGATCGTTTCCACAACAGATTGCCATTGGTATCATATTCAGCCACAAACCCATCTCCGGCCTGACCCACCGTAGCATTGGTGACTCCGGCAACATAGAGGTTGCCACTGCTATCTGTCGTTGTCCCGTAGGTATAGTCGTTCCCTGAGGTGCCGTTAGGGGCTACCAGTTGATTCAGCCACCGCTGATTTAAGGTGAATAGGGGGGCAGGCTGGGTTGGTGGAGTGCCGCCTGTAGCAGGAGGCTGGTTAGTGGAAAGTAAAGGAGCAGACAGAACATTGAGGCGGTATTGGCTAGTTCCTTTGCGTTGATAAACCCGGACATAATATTCGCCCGACTCTAGGTCCAGCGCCAAGGCTTTAGATTGTCTGTTACCGACCTGAGTTTCACCTACAGACTGGAAGTATTTTTTAAAGACTTTCCCTGACAAGCTGCCAAAGTCTTTACTGCCGATCGCCTTCAAAATTTTTTGTTTAACGCCGTTCAGGGTGAAAACCTGTACCGCAATCTTGGCTTTTTGATCAACGCCAGCTAGTTTCAGCGTCAGCGAGCTACGGCTACCCAATTGGACGCGATAAAGATCCGTTGCATCTAACCGGCCGACAGCACCTCGAATAGACTTCGCACTGGGCACAAGCAGCTTAGCTGCATTCAGCGTATTTAGCGTTTTCTTTGCGTTGTCAAGTGGCATCCGTGTAAATCCTCGTAAATTCTTAACTGATTGATCGAGCCCCTGCTTTTCCAATTAATAAGGCGATCGCTGCCTCTGCGCTTCTGTCCAGTTGAGCTTTAGACTGGAATTCATCCACCAGAAAAATTTCTGACACCCTGGCTATGGCTAAAGTCGTTGACCACATCACCCCTGAACTCCAACAATTTATTGCTGCTCAGCAAATATTCTTTGTTGCCACTGCGCCACTTCATCCAACCGGGCATATTAACCTTTCTCCTAAAGGGCTAGACAGCTTTCGGATTCTTTCTCCCCATCAGGTCGCCTATCTCGACTTTACAGGCAGCGGTAACGAAACCTCAGCCCATTTGCAAGAGAATGGCCGCATTACCTTTATGTTCTGCGCCTTTCAGGGGGCACCCTTAATCTTGCGGCTCTACGGTCAAGGGCAAACGGTCTTACCCAATTCCCCAGAGTGGGCCGAACTCTACGCTAATTTCCCTGATATTCCCGGAACACGCCAGATCTTTGTAGCCCAGATCGATCGGGTGCAAACCTCTTGCGGGACTGGAGTGCCACTTTATCAATATCTGGATCAGCGAGACGAGATGGTGCATTGGGCAGAGAAGAAAGGTGAACAAGGATTACGCGCCTATCAGCATCAGAAAAATTGCGTCAGTATTGATGGATTGTCCACCCCCTTGAGTGAGTTTATAGGAGCCAATTCCCTAGAGTAGGTTCTGCGGCAGCGGATTGGCTTCTATCGCCTGCGGATCGGATAAGTGACATACAAATCGCGCTGAAGTGAAACCTCAGCAGGCGCATCCGGATCATAGTAGGACACCCCGGTATAAGCCGCCGCCGCAGGCAGAACTGCCAGATCGCAACTCGAAGGATAGGGATTAGCGGGGAATCCAGGAAAAATTGAAGCTGATTCTGCGACTGAGGGAACGTTGTTCAGCTCTACTCCCATGGCAGCCGCCAAAGTCTTGGCGCGATCGCGGGCATCGGATACCGCAGCGGTATAGGCTTCCTGTTCTAAATTGGCACAGCTATCGGTCTTGTAAGTGACATACCGATCTTGAAGATACAGTCCCTTGCCGACAGCATTCTCTACGGCGGTCATCAGGGTGACAATGCGATCGCGGGTTGGTTGATCCAGGTCAAACGTCACTTCAGCGCTACCTTTGCCGTAGTAACTATAGGGACTTGTAGAGCTTGCTTCCTCCGCCAATGTCGTTTTGATCGCATTGGCACGCACTCCAGCCGCTACCAGCGCCTCCAAAACGGGTTTTAGCATGGCTTTGGTGAGGGGGTTCCGTTCGGGCGGAGTTGCCGCAGCTTCAGGGTTATTGGGTGCAGGCTGGGCATAGGGATCAGTAGTCGCAGGGTCATAGTTCAGCAGAATCAGGCTGACTTGGGCAGTGTCTGCGGGTCTGGTGACTTGGCCATGCCCCACCACCATTAACACTTGCTGTTCTAGAGTCGCTGGAGGATAAAAAAGCTGGGCAACCTGAGTCGATTGAATCAATCCTGTGTCGGGCGAAACCTGTGATGAGCTGTTGGGAGTGGCTGCGTTAGCCATCCCGGCGGAAAGGGAGGCGATCGCGACACCCAGTCCCAGGCTCAATAAACGCTTCGTCACCATATTTAATTTCTTCTCCATAACAAATCAGGCGAATTTCTCCAAATTAACTTGCTCCAATGAAAATTCACCTGCCCCCCTGAAAAACTCAACAGTCGCTTCACCAACCCTTCACGGCACTCCGCAGGCAGACGGTAGGACAATGAAGGCTTGGGCACCGTCATAGATCTGCTGTGGCGTTGACAAATTTAAAGAGGTTGCTACACCAGCGCTTTTTCTAAGCTGCGGCATTTCCTCTAATTTTTAGAATTGTGACGAGGAATTGGGCACACTAGAAACGCCTAACTGCAAGTTGAGCCTCTGGCATTGCTCAGATCACTGAGTAGGAGATAGGAGATAGGAGGATGGGGCTGATGCTCAAGCAATGCTCTACGAGCCTCCTCAGCCAGGGGTTCCTCTGCACCCATTTCCCATGCCTGATCCGCATGGGAAAAGCTATATCTGTTTGGCATCTCTGTTGGCTGAGTGGTGTACCTCAATGACCTGTGACGGCAATATCCTAATCGTGGATGATACACCCGACAACTTGCGCTTTCTATCAGAAATTCTCACTCAGCGGGGATATGATACCCGCACGGTGATCAACGGGCGGATGGCGCTGATGGCAGCCGAAACCGTCCCTCCAGAGTTAATCCTATTGGATATCTGTATGCCAGGCATGGATGGCTATGAGGTGTGTCGCAAGATCAAGTCTGACCCGCGAACTTGCGATATTCCCATCATTTTTCTGAGCGCGCTAGATGATGTGGCAGATAAAGTTAAAGCTTTTGAAATGGGGGGCGTAGACTACATCACCAAGCCATTTCAGACCGCAGAAGTTTTGGCGCGGGTGAAAACCCATCTGACGCTATACCGATTGCAGTTGGAGCTGCAGCTCACCAATCGAGAACTGAAGCGTTTAGTGAATTTAGATGGGCTGACACAACTGGCAAACCGTCGATGTTTTGATGACCATTTGGAGCAAGAATGGCGACGGTTAACGCGAGACCAACAGCCTCTGTCGTTAATTCTGTGCGATATTGACTTTTTCAAGCAATACAACGATACCTATGGACATCCTGCCGGAGATGACTGTTTACGCCAGGTTGCCGCAGTGCTGCAGTCTTGTGCAAAACGTCCAGCCGACTTAGCGGCTCGGTATGGGGGAGAAGAATTTGCGATCATCTTACCGGCTACCCCCACGCGAGGAGCGATCGAATTAGCCCAAAGAATTCAGTCCGAAATTCGCCAGCTGCAGCAAGTACATGCAAGTTCTAGCATCAGCCCCCATCTCACCCTCAGCCTAGGAATTGCCACCCTGGTTCCTCAAGTGGATCGCTCGGCCGACGACCTGATTGCGGCGGCCGATCAAGCTCTTTACCAGGCTAAACAGACAGGGCGCAATCGCTTTGCTCTAGCAAGCTGGTCAATCCCGTGATCAACTTCAATGGGATGCCCAAGTTTCTCGGTCAGATTTCTCTCCGCT
>DATNOY010000609.1:0-9945 GCA_036703495.1 Coleofasciculaceae cyanobacterium | reverse complement strand
GTCAGCGAAAAGTCTTGCAGCAGATCCACTCGTCCAGCATGATGAAAGTTGAGTTGAGTGCAGGTGATATCTGTCGCGCTGCCGATTTCTGTCCAAGGCTTTTTCTCGTCGTTCTGGTTTTCGGGCGTAGCATCGATCACTTCTGTTAAACGCTGAATTACGACTTGCGCCATAATGAATTCGTCAACTAACCCAATCAATGTTCCCAAAAAACCGAGGAAATTGCCGCTCATACCGTTATAGGCGATTAGCTGTCCAATTGAAAGGGTACGATTGATTACTAGATAACTCCCCAACCACAGCAGCGCAATACTGGTGAACGAGGAGAGGATGCCCGTAATCGTGCCGCTATACAGCCCTAGCTTCATCGTGCTCCAGCCCAAACCCGCCAGGCGACCATAGTTGCTTTGATACTCTTGCCATGCCTGCGGTGTTGCCTGTGTGGTTTTGAGTACCATTGCACCCCGAAAAGTTTCCACCAGGAATCCCTGATTTTCAGTGCCTAGAACAATCATGTTGCGAGTTTTTTGACGCAGAGCAGGTAAAAACAACAGATTGATCAGAGTCACTAAAATAAATGCTGCGATCGATGCTAGCGTTAGCTTCCAACTATAGAGCAGCATGACGCACAAAGAGACAATCGCAATAAAAAATTGGCTGGGCAAACCCAGAACAATCGCCGATACCAGGGAATCGATCGCATTCACATCAGCAATCCGACTCACCACTTCACCACTGCGTCGTCCTTCAAAGTAACTCAATGGCAAATGTAGCAGCTTGCGCCCATATTCTAGAATTAACCCTAACTGCAATCGCTGTCCGAAATGTCCGATCAGGTGTGCCTGTACTAACCCGATCGCACTCTGAAACAGGTTCATCACGATCACCCCGATCGCCACAGTGGTCAGGAGTTGCGTATCACCCCGCACCAGCACATCATCGGTGAGCAACTGCATCAGAAACGGTGAGGCAAGGGAAAGTAGACCAACGCCCATGTTGATGGCGATCGCCTGTGCCAAAATTGCGCGATACGGCAGCACCCGCTGGAAGTATCGCCCAAAGCCGCCAACTCGATCGTCTGCTTGCTGATAAAAACGGCTGTCATCAGGTTCTAGCAACAGCATGATGCCATTATTCCAGCCCTGCATCAATTCCTGACGGCTCAAATAGCAAACGCCAAACCCTGGATCAGCAACTACATATTTACCGCGTTTCTGCCCATATAGCACGACCCAGTGATAGCCTTTCCAATGAATGATCGCAGGCAGCGGTACTTGATTGAGGCGATCGAATATTTGCGGCGAAGCTTTCACCTGCCGCACATTAAATCCGATGGCTTCGGCTCCTCGATACAGTCCTAACAGCGTTGTACCACGCGATCCTGTGCCGACGGCTTCCCGCATTCGGCTGATGGTGAACGTGCGTCCATAATGTTTGGCAACGGTAGCAAGGCAGGCCGCCCCGCAATCTTCTTCGCTATGTTGTAATACACTTTGATAGCGCATGAACAGATATATCCTTAATCACTGTAAGGCGATCGTTTTGAATAGAAATTTTAAATTCAGTAAATGATCGTGATGAGTCCCACGATCATTTTTTATACCAATGGCTATTAGACCCTAAGTCGTTTGATTACTGCTGCACTTCTGATGCTTAATTTCAGACCAGAACTCAGCTATCAACGGCGTTTGAGTTGCTTTTACCCTGGAAGATATATCCAGTTTCCGGAAACATAGGGATCTCTACCAGGATTTCTCCGCAAGATTGCTACCCAGACTTTCCGCATATCCACGTTTTTACCAAAGCTGAACCTAACGGGTTTGTCACTCGTAGACGTATTATCTCCTTTGAGGTGTAAATATGTCGTCGAACTAGTCAAAATTCTGCCGTCAGCCGTCTTTCCTTGAAATTTCGCATATACCGGATAGCCGTCGTTATCCCAATCTGCAATGCTCAAATTACCAACGAACGAACCTCGATCAGGTGTAGGTTGAATTTCAAGAGAAGCTCCACCGTACGAAGCATTTGCGACTGATAGATATCCAGATCCACCATTGATAGCGATCGTTTCAGCTTGGGCAGAAGTCAAGTCGGTGAAGAGCTGTTCATGTTCTATTGTATCCATTACTTTTTCCTCGTCTTGTTTAAAGAATTTGAGTTTCTGCATTCTATTTTCTGAGAAGCATATCCTGATTGTAGAAACTCAATTGGTAATCACCATCATCAAAACGTCTTCGTTCAGGCTCAACAAAAGAATTAGCTTAATCAGACTTTCGTTGAACCAGTATTGCTGCATTACACGGGTCTTGAACCAAATCCCGTCTCTGGTCTTGGTGTAAGCGTCTCTTTAACTACGGGTTGAATGAATTTAGTTGATACCCACATTGGTTTATTACGAGGCGATGAAGACAACTTGCGAAACCCATTTCTAACAATAGCGGGCAATTCCATGTAAATAATGTCACCTGGGAAAAACGTGCCAACGATGCTTGCCCTTGTGCTTGGTCCCGATCGAATATTTAGACGATCGTTGACCCCTTTAGTTGTATATAGAGAGACTCCTCCTCCCTCAAGCATAGACGCTTGATCTGGAGTTAGGTCGGTAAATAGCTGTTCTTGTTGCATGTCGTTCATAGTTTTCTCTTGGCTTTATAGGATGTGTTGTTCTTTCTGCTCCCTAAGGAACCTGTATTCATCATAGAAAGATACTCAAGGATCACCATCGGTAGAACGTCTTTGTTTAGGCTCAACGAATGGATCATGTATTTCAAACTTTCGTTGATTGAATATTCAATCTATCCTTATTAATTGATGCTGCAATAGAGCTTAAACCCAACATAGAAAAAGCGATCGCAGTTCATTTGCGATCGCTCCTCATGTTCAATGCACTGACCCACATCTGCTAACTTGGCTACTATGGCACTACGAGATCAGGTTAGGACAAGAATTTTTTAAGAACCGCGCGGAGCGCGGTTCTTAAAAAATTCCCGTTGAATTTAAGCGCGTAGCGCTATATTGCCCGCAAATTAAAGATTCAGGCGAGTTAACCCAACCTATAGCGGCAGCAGATTAGAGTTTTATCCAATTGCCGAAAGCAACAGGATCAGTACCAGTCTGGTCTTTGTAAATCGCCACCCGAACTTGATTGATGTTCTTGTTGAAACTGCCTACGACCTTATCAAAATAATCCGTCAAGAAACTATTTTGAGCCACATCATAACGTTTCGTTGAAGTAGTCAGAGTTGTTCCATCGGCCGCCTCCGCCTGAAATTTTGCATAGACCTTGGAGGTGCCCTTATTTCCAACTTTCAGGTGGGCTGCAAATGAGTTTGTTCCAAAACGAATGACATCAGCCTCGGCGTAACCATAAGATGCATCTACTTTAGTAAATACACCAGCAGCGATCGTTTCAGCTTGTGTAGGAATTAAATCAGTGAAAAGCTGTTCTTGCTGTATGTTGTTCATGATCTTTCTCATTTTGTTTGGCGAATATGTTAGTCTGTTTCATTCATTGTTCAGGAACTTGTTTCTACCATAGATACGGAATTGAAGATATCTATTCAAACCTTTGAAGGTTGAATGTCGCTGCATGGCGGTGCAGCAAAAAAAGCAGGCTAGCTAAACCCTGAACGAGTATCTATTAGACATCCACCCATGATCCCGCAACGAAGAGATCGCGACCAGGATTATCTCGCATAATTACCAACCGCATTTTGCTGATGCTTTGGGTGAAGGCAAATATAGTGTTAATGCCATCGGGAAGGTGATTGTAGAACGTACCCTCCCTGGCAGCAGCCCCTTTGCGATCGAACCACTTTGGCCGGGCAGTTAAGATGCTGCTGCCATCAGATGTTTGTCCTTGAAACATTGCGTACACTGGATGTCCGTCTGCTCGAGTGTCTTTGACGTACAGCGTTTTCATTTCAAACATATTGAATACACTTTTAAAGAGAGCGGTAGCCTTACCATAAGAGGCAAATACACTGACAGATTTAATCGGCAAGTCGGCAGCAGCAGTAATTGTTTCAGCTTGGGCAGACGTCAGTTCTGTGAAAAGTTGTTCTTGTTGTACTTTGTTCATAATCTTCTCTCGGATTATTTGTGATGAACTATATCTACTCTAGAAAAGTGTTCAGCAATCATCATCATCAGAACGTCTTTGCTTAAACTCAGCGAAAGAAGCAATTCGTCTCATACTTTCGTTGATCTACTTTCATTGATTCATCAATGACTCAACTTCTGCTCTACAAAGAGCGATAAAGCAGCAACAAAGCTCAGGCAAAATAAAAAGCGACCTGAAGCATTTAACCTCGATCGCTTCTCACGTTCAGTATGCCGAGCAGGTGACTAACCGTTTGAGCAGTGCTGCGTAGAAATGCAATAACTCACTTGAGTTAGCTCAATTTAAGCGAGGCTAGAAAACTACAAATTTTCCCGCAGTGAAGAGATCAGTCCCAGGATTATCGCGCAAGATTGTCACTCGAACGCTGTTAATGCGAATGTTGCCATAATTGACGCTGAATTTAGGATAGTTTGTCCCTTTACGAGCAGCGCCTTGTCGATCCTCAAAGCGATTTGAGCTATTTAAGATGCGTCCGTCAGATGTTAGTCCCTGAAACAATGCATACACGGGATGACCATCAATAGCTTTGTCTTTAACAAACAAACTGCCTGTTAACGAACCTTGTCCAGTGCGCCTAAAGGTAGCAAAAGCTCTACCATAGGAGGCGTTTACACTACCACCTGGACCAAAACCACCATCATCAATAGGGCGACCTCCAGCAGCAGTCTCAGCTTGAGCAGGAGTCAAGTCAGTAAAGAGATGTTCGTATTGCATGTCCTTCATAGTTTTCCGTTTTGGTGTTTTCAATGTGTTGGTCTTTGCAGTTCCTGAGGAACTCATATTTACTGTAGAAAACCTCGCGGAAATTACCATCAGCAGAACATCTTTGCTCAGACTCAACGAATAGATTGGTTTCCTCAGACTTTCGTTTAGTCGATTGTTATTGAATCTATACCTTGCGGTCGAGGTGCAAATAGAGATGATGTGTATTTACTCTCAAGGAAGATTTGCATCACATAGGGCATTATCGAAGCTCAGATTTAAAGATTAAGCGAGCGATCGCCGTTATCAGCTGATCCGGCTCCATTGACTCCAGCAGTACATGTTGTAATCCGTTCTTTAATGCTTCTTGAGGGTCAAGTTCATGGGGATAGCTGAGCAATGCAACCACTGGAGTTTCTTCTCCAAATTCTTGTGACCATAGGCGCAATCGTTCGGTTAGCTCGTAGTTATTTTCCCGCAGCATGGCGATCGCCCCAATTAAGATATCTGGTTGAGATCGGGCCAACTCCTCCAGAACAGCATTGGTGGAAGTCACAGAAACCACCACGGCTCCTGCTTGTTCCAACATCACTGCGATCAAGTCTCGTGTATCGTCTTTCACCCCAGCCAGTAGAATTCGTTTCTCGTTCAAGACCTCTTGTGGTGGAGTTGGGGTGGGACAATCCGGCAAGAGTGCTGGCTCTTCGGAGGGAATCAGTAAGCGAACCGTGAAGATGGCTCCCTTGCCTAATCCTTCACTGGCCGCCTCAATCATGCCACCATGTAGTTCGACCAAATGACGGGAGATGGCTAACCCTAGCCCCAATCCGCTGAAGGAGCGAGTCGTTGAGCCATCGGCTTGCCGGAAGTAATCAAACACAAAGGGAAGAAAGCTGGCCTCAATTCCTCTGCCTGTATCCGTAACCTGGATTTGAGCATACTTACCAACTGGGGTGAGGTACACGTCTACCCGTCCATTATTGGGGGTAAACTTTACCGCATTGGAGAGTAGATTCCAAACCACTTGCTGAAGCCGTTCCTGATTACCCAACACAGGTGGAACCGTAGTATCGAGGTGAGCTTCAATGGCGATCGCTTTTGCCTGGGCTGAAAACTGCATACTGGCGATCGCCCCCTGGATGACTTCAACCAGATTCACAGGACAGCAGTTCAAGGTCAACTTCCCTTGCAAAATGCGCGAGACATCCAGCAAATCTTCGACTAACTGGGCTTGCTGCTGAGCATTGCGCTCAATGGTATCGAGGGCCTGAGTCACTATTCCCGGCGCAAACTGGCGGGTTTTGAGTAATTTTGTCCAGCCCAAAATCGGGTTCAGTGGGGTGCGGAGTTCGTGCGAAAGCACTAGCAAAAATTCGTCTTTGATCCGGTTGGCCGCTTCTGCCTCGGCACGAGCAGCCCGTTCTAGCTGTAAGAGGCGATCGCGCTCTTTTTCCATTTGTTTGCGATCGCTCAAGTCCAGCAAAAAGAAAACCCCATGCTCTGCCGTCTTCTCAAAAGTTGCGCCACCGCAAAGCACCGATACCCGTGAACCATCTTTGCGGAGATATTCCTTCTCAAAGGGAGTGCAAACTCCAGTTTGGCGAATTTGCTCCACGGCTTGTTCGTCGATTTCGGCATATTCTGGTGGGGTCAGATCCCGCCAACGCGGTTTCTCGGCTAAAAACTCGTCTCGCGTGTAACCCAGTAGGTTCAGCAGGGCATCATTGGCTTCCGTAATCTCGCCTGCAAACGTCCAAAAGCCCATGCCGATCATGTTCGACTCCATCACCCGCCGAAACCGCCACTCACTTTCACGGAGTGCCTGCTCAACTTGCCGAAACTCCGTGATGTCGGAGGTGATGCCTAAAATAGACTCTACGGTGCCGTCAGGAGCAAACTCTGGCACCATGCGAGCCAGGTAGTAGCGAGTCCTATCAGGAGCCGGAAATTCAAATTCGTAAGAACAGGGTTGACCTGTCGTAAACACCCGCCGCAGTTGCTCTTGCCAATGGGATCGCAGATGGTCTGGAATATTCAGATCATCGTGGGTTTTACCCACAAATGCTTGCGGCGATAATCCCGTCGCTTTGGTGATGGCAGGATTCACATACACATGACGCAGATTGCGATCGAGACGAGAAATAATATCCGGTGAATTGTCGGCAAGGGTTTTGAACCGTCGCTTGCGTCGTACCAGTTCTCGCTCATAGCGCTTCAGGTCATCGATATCCGTACTGGTGCCCACCCATTTCACAATTTGACCGCGATCGTCCTTCACAGGCACACAACGCCCCAAAAACCAACGGTAGCTGCCATCTGCCATGCGGTAGCGAAACTCTGCTTCTCGTACCTCACCCTCTTGGATTGAAACCGATTCTTTGACTTGTAGTTTCGGCAAGTCTTCGGGATGAACCAGGTGCGCCCATCCTAAACGATCCACTTCGTCCAGGGTTACGCCCAAGGCTTGCTGCCATTGCCGATTAGCGTAGTCTACTTTGCCCTCAGCGTTCTGCGTCCAGACCAGTTGAGGCATTGCCTCCGCCAACGTCCGATACAGCAATTCACTGGCTTGCAGGGCCGCTTCTGCCTGTTTGCGTTCGGTGATGTCGCGGGTTGTAATCGTCACCCCGTCTTCAAACGGCATGACTTGATGGTGCAGCCAGGATGCGGTAACTCCTGGCGTCCCTTGACTGGGAAACTCTTCTACCAGGGGAATTCCCGTTTCGACCACCTGCTTATATTTCTCAAAGAATCCTTGAGTCCGGTTGACGGGCAGTAAATCGCAGAGGTTTTGACCGAGGATATTTTCCTTTTTTAAGGAAATTAGTTTTGCCCCATGCTCATTCAGGTCAACAAACTGAAAGTCAATTAGCTCTCCGGCTTTATCCCGCACACTTTTGAGGATGTAGATGGCATCAAAACTCCCTTCTGCGGCTGCACGGAACCGAGCGTCACTCTTGCGTAAGGCAACTTCCGTCTGTTCTAAATCGAGCAGGTGCCTTCGACTCCGGCGATGAATCAACCGCAGGTCTGTCTCTAGCAGACTGATCAGCAGTGTGACCAGGCTGAAGACAATCAGGGCAGCGATCGTTGCTCCTGGAATGGGAAAAAATGAATGGACTGGAGACAGTAGAAAATACCGACTTGCCAGCACCGCCAGGACGGTTGCGGTAAAGCCTGCTCCCCGTCCACCATACCAGGTGCTAAAGACGACTGCCAGCACAAACAGCAGCAGCACTGAAGGTGCTAACAGGGATTGCAGCAGTAGAGTTAGCACAAGCGCCAGGGCGACCGAACCAATCGCCATCCCATAGCGTAGCAGTCGGATTGGTCTACACATGCGACTGTCACCGAGTCCTCACACGAAGGGTCAAACGTCTCTTACTTTAGGCAGACTGCGTTGCATATTACACCTCTCTTAAGAGCGAGATTTCAGCTATTTCTACATAAAACTGGGAACCCTAAATACTTTTGTAGGGTCAACTCCAAACTGACCCTTTCTGTTTGAGAATAAGAATATTCCCTCTTCAGGTAGTCCTTAAATTCTGCCCAAAGGCGTAAGTTAGCCTCACCTTGATTTTCCCCATTAGGGCTATTCAGTAGACTTAATCGGAAATAAGGTTTTTGGTTTGGAAATTGGTTTGTGGTGCGGCGGAGCCGCACCACAAACCAATTTCCAATAAAGTCTAGTAGCTTGTTTGAATTGCAACCTCCCTATGCCCAAAAACGATCGCCTTACCCTGTTGCTAAACTTTCTACCACTCCTTGTTTACGGCGCAGGGCTGATTAGCCTGGCCCCACTCATCAATTCAGAATGTTTCTTGAGTGGGACGAGTCTAGCCACCCTGGCCAGTGGGGTTGGTGCGATCGCTTTATTGGGGCTGGTGACCACGCTACTGAGCCTGACCCGCAAGACTGCTGCATCTTTACCGTCTGCTGTCCTTGGGCAGAAGGTAGACTCCCTGACCAATTTACTCTCAGATACCCATCAACAGCTGTATGACAGCGAAGAACGGTTTCGCACCTCGATCGAGACGATGCTGGACTGCTTTGGCATTTATACCGCAATTCGAGATCAGCAGGGGCAAATCCTGGATTTTCGAGTCCAGTTTGTCAATCAGGCGGCTTGCCTCAACAATCAAATGAGTGCAGAGGAACAACTGGGCAAAGGCTTGTGTGAACTGTTACCGGCTCATCGCACTAGCGGATTATTTGACGAGTATTGCCAGGTGGTTGAAACGGGGCAACCCCTGGTGAAAAATGCCCTGTTCTATGAAGACCAGTATGGGCAACGTCAACTGATTCGAGCATTTGATATCCGGACCGCTAAATTAGGAGATGGATTTGTCGCGACCTGGCGAGATGTCACTGAGCAGCATCAAGTCGAGGATAAGCTGCGATCCAGTGAGGCACGTCTGCGATCCATTTTGGAAAACATGCCCGTCATGCTGGATGCATTTGATGCAACGGGCAACATCATTGCCTGGAATCAGGAATGTGAGCGCGTCACCGGCTACTCTGCCCAGGAGGTGATCGGCAACTTTGGCATCATGGGGCAACTGTATCCCAATGCTCACTATTGTCAGCAGCAAACCGCGCAATGGAATCAACAGGGAGATTACTACCGCAACTGGGAATGGGATTTGACCTGTAAGAATGGTAGCGTTCGCACGATCGCCTGGTCGAATATTGCGGCAGAGTTTCCCGTTCCCGGTTGGGCAACCTGGGGCATTGGGGTGGATGTGACAGAGCGCAAACAAACGGAACGGGCGCTGGCACAGGCAAACGAGCGGTTCCGTCTGGCGATGGCGGCGATTCATGCAGCTCTGTATGACTGGGATATTGAACAAAACCAGGTCGATCGCAGTGAAGGAACCAGTCATCTGTTTGGGTTTCCGGCAGAGGCGATCGCATCCAATAGCGAGTGGTGGCTGAATCGGATTCATCCAGAGGATCTAGAGGCAACCCAACAAGCCTTGCTGACGGCATTTCAGCAGGACGAACGCTACAGCCTGGAGTACCGCATTCGCAATCAGCACGGTGAATATGTTGACGTGCAGGATCAGGGCTTAATTCTACGGAATGCGATGGGGCAAGCCGTACGAGTGGTCGGCAGTACA
>DATNOY010000608.1:0-3458 GCA_036703495.1 Coleofasciculaceae cyanobacterium | reverse complement strand
CACGTCAGTTAATGCGGGAGACCGGCACCTGATGCGAGGCACTCCGGTTATAGTTCGCCTGATCTACGGCGGATTGCGTCATCCTAAAGTGAAAATTCTCGGCTTTGATGTCGCCGGACGCGTCGAAGCCGTTGGTCAAGAGGTCACCCAGTTTCAGCCTGGGGATGATGTCTTTGGCGATCTCTCGGCATGTGGCTTCGGAGCCTTTGCCGAGTATGTCTGTGCCGCAGAATCAGCCTTGGTGTTGAAGCCTGACACGATCTCGTTTGAGGATGCTGCCGCTGTGCCTGGAGCCGCGCTGACGGCCTTGCAGGGGCTGCGAGACTGCGGACACCTTCAGCCCGGACAGAAAGTTCTGATTAACGGTGCATCGAGTGGCGTGGGATCGTTTGCGGTGCAGATTGCCAAAGCCTTGGGCGCAGACGTGACAGCCCTGTGCAGTGCGAAAAAGATGGATAAGGTGCGATCGCTTGGGTCCGATCAGGTGATGGACTACACGCAAGTCGATGTGACGCAAAGCGGTATTGATTACGACCTGATTCTGGATGTAGCTGCCTATCGTTCAGTTTTTGACTATTTCTCTATCCTGAAACCCGGTGGAAGCTATGTTTGGGTTGGGGGTTCCATCGCCCGATTGTTTCAAATTTTGCTCTTCGGATCGTTGATCTCCCAATTCAGTCGCCGCAGAGTCACCGCATTGACCTGTACCCCGAATCAAGCCGATCTCCACCTCTTGAAAGACTGGCTTGCCTCAGGGGCGATCGCCCCTCTGATTGACCACATCTATTCCTTGGACGAGCTGCCTTCTGCTATCGGCAAACTGGAACAAAGACAGGTGACTGGAAAAGTCGTTGTTCGGGTTTAACCGGGGGTAGATCGATGCAACAAAAAACGGTCTCTGGGTATCTGACTCGTAGCCTGATTCAGTTTGCAGCTTATCAGGGGATAGATATTGAGAAGCTTTGCTCTAAGGTCGGACTCGATCCAGTCGCACTGACAACCCCGGATCACCGAATCATGCCTTCCGTTCACTATGCTGTATGGCGAGAGGTTGTAAAACAGACAGGGGATGAGAATCTGGGTCTGCATTTTGGGGAAGCATTTAATCTAGGCAGCTACGGAATCGTTGGGTACATATTGCTGAATTGTGCAACCCTGGCCGAAGTCTTCGAAAAATATTGTCGCTACAGCTCTCTCTTTTGCCAGGGGATGCCCAGCCGACTTTCAATTTCAGAAGGAATAGCCTTTTTTGAGTACAACTTTAACTCTGAATTAACAATCCAGCATGACCAACGAGAAGAATGGCGTTACGATACTGAATGTACATTTGTCTCTACCTTATCTGCGATTAAATTACTCACTGGCAGAGAGCTTCGGGCATCAATGGTTGCATTTCGCCATACGCCTCCTACAGATTTATCGGAGCATCAGCGCATTTTTCAAACTGATTTAAAGTTTTCAATGCCGTTCAACCGTCTCGCCTTTAATGCAGCATATCTAGATTGGCCTGTGTTGTCCAATAATGCGAATTTACTCCCTCTGTTTGAACAACAGGCAGACGCCATGTTGGGAACCCTGAATGGGGGCGATCGCTATACCCCAAAAGTTGCCCATCTCATTGCCGAGCATCTGAAGGGAGAACTTCCCAAAATCGAGGCGATCGCCGCTGAACTCTCGATTAGCAGCCGCCATCTCCAACGGGAACTCCAAGCGGAAGGGACCTCGTTCCAGAAATTACTCGATCAAACTCGACAAGAATTAGCGCTGCGGCATTTAGAAAACCCGACGTTCTCGATTCACGACATTGCCTTCTTGCTAGGTTTTTCAGCGCCGAGTGCGTTTAACCGCGCCTTCAAACGCTGGACGGGAAAACCCCCGCGAGGCTATCGGCTAACACGATAAGTGGAATCATCTCTCTTTTCTGCAACGCCCGATCTCGAAGTTTAGGATGCCGGGAAGTCTAAGGACAACTCCACCCGTTCCATCAGTTGAGGAATGTAGCGATAGAAGCGTTCGTTGCGGAGCTGCATGGCATCGACAGTGCAACTGCCACAATGGACTTCTGGCGGTGGAACAGCAACCGATTGCACCACCTGATCTGACACCCCAGCCCAGGGTAGATGTCCTACTGGAGCCTGCAAGGAGTAGGTCAGCTCCGATTCATTCAGCCAGTCACTGCTGATGAAGTCAACTTCAGCCCGAGGAGCAGTCAGTTTCCAGCCTACCCGATCGCGAAAGGCATTGATAGCCGCTTCATGATTGTTAGGGTGATCAGCCAGCGCTTCCTGCCAAAGACGCAACTGAACGCTGAGTCCAAACCGTCCGTTGCTGGCTCTTAGCCACATTTGGTCAATAGCACGAATCAGCTCTGGCTGCACCAATGCTAGATCAACCGGCGGCAGTAAGACCGACTCCGGGGCCAGCAACCGCCGAGTTTCTCGATCGGCAGCAGCCCAGTCCCTAGCCTGGAGCCGTTCTTGTAACATTGTCAACTGCTCGTCAATAGCCGCATCGAGATCTCCATTCTCAGTCTGGCAGGTGCCTACCGTTGAGCGCACATAGTCACCAGGACGCAAGTAGTGGATAGTCTGCATCTGCCGAGGCTGTCCGCTGGTGGGATGCAGACTGACGTAAAGCCCATGCGCCGAAGCGGGTGTCCCGTATAGGCGATCGCCATTGTTAGGCTGACCGCGAAAAGCTTCTTCAAAGGGCAGTTGAGAATAGTCAGCATCGGGAGCCAACTGCTCATAATCACTCAAAGCAGACGCATTGAGCAAGGTTTGAACGCGACCCTGTTGATCTTGCCACTGCACTGTTAGCGCTAAGGCTGTTCCAACTGGGTTTTGAGGAATTTCCGCTGCAGGGGTCTCCGGCAAGCTACCTGCCAGTCGGTAGGTCAAACTCGCTCCCTGGGGCAGAGAAACCATCGTTTGACAGGTGACACGATAGGAGTGGGTCTGGGCATCCACGGGTAGTGTTGTAGTTGTTACTAAGGCTACCGTCAAGACGCAGCCTAACGGCTTCAGGATTAGCATCTTAGACATGAGCAATCACCTCCAAACTGGCGCATAGGCGCATAAACGTTGGTAGACCATGTGGGTTCCGTTGCAACCTGGGTGGAAGATTGGCAGCAGAACGCCAATGTCGCTCAACAAATTTGCGCGCTCCCATCCGCACGTCCCTAAGGGCAGTGCCTTTGTTATACCAACTTGAAGAAGGATTGACAAAACCTGTGAGCATCTTCAATTGAACCAAACTGCTTGAGAAACTGGGTTAGTATCCTAGCCCTCTAAGTTTTCAGCGATCGCCTCATCAATTTCTTCAGTGTTTTGGGCATAGTAGGTGCGGGCAGCTTTCAAGTCGTCTCGGGTCAACTGGGGGTAGTCGCTGAGCAAGTTTGCCTCCGAGCATCCCTGCCCTTGCAGAGCAATCAACTGCCACACCGGAATCTGCGTCCG
>DATNOY010000607.1:0-5657 GCA_036703495.1 Coleofasciculaceae cyanobacterium | reverse complement strand
ACGCTTTTCATCTGCCGTGACTTCACCATCCAAATATGCACTCAATAGTTCAAAGCGATCGCGCTTTTCAACATCCAGGGCATTAGCCAGTTGAGTACCGGCTTCCCCCTGACTGTGCGCCAGGTAACGAGGCCCAGGGAGAGAAGCATTAGAACCATCGTACTCGTCGAAATTAGGAGTCATTTCTATAAAGTCTCTTTGGAGAGAACGGGTGGACAGCTATCTAGTTCAGCTTAGTTTGATTAACTTTTCAGGCACCCAGATAACTAAATAGCGAACAGAGACTAGTCTATCTTTCACCATGGCACTTCAGATACTCAAAAGACTGTATCAAAACGCACGGCTAATTACCAAAATTATTACACTCCATTCATAATTCAGGTAGTCAGGACTCGTCATCTGATAAAAGAGCTATGCCTCCAGATAGTTTTGCAACTGAAACTGAAGCCGCTGGCGGGCTCTAGCGATCCGAGATTTTACTGTACCCAGGGAAACACCGGTCATGTCAGCAATCTCTTCGTAGGACAATCCCTCAATTTCCCGCAACACAATGGTGGTACGGAAGACTTCGGGTAAGTCCGCGATCGCTTCTCTCAACTTGTCATAGAACTCTTGAGTCGCCAACTGTTCATCCGGGCGAGGTTCATCTGAGGCAATATCCCAACCCATCTCACCATCTTCCAAATTCAGGGGTGCGTCCAGGGAAAGAGGAGTGCTAACCCGCTTCCGCTTCCGCAACTCGTCATAAAACAAGTTGGTTGCAATGCGGCTGAGCCATCCCCGGAACTTTTCCGGCTCCTGAAGGCGGTTGATATTGCGATAGACGCGAATCCAGACTTCTTGGGATAAGTCTGCCCGATCCGTCCAGTCGGGGGCGAGGTGATAGAGCACCTTTTCCACATGGGAGTGATAGCGGCGGATCAGCTCTGCGAACACGGATTTACCGGGGCGCAGACCCGTTTGACATTGCAAGATCAAGTCGAAATTTGAGAGCTTGTCAACGGGCATAGCTGCGTGAGATGCGATCGCCTCAACCGCCGACCAGGATACGGGCAGAGATTCACGGCTCATGGACAGGACTTGACTCTGAGGGATTCCATTATCGAATGACGCTGACATTTTTGAGATGTTCCCTTACTTGCTACAGGTTTGCAGAGAGCGATCGAGCTGTGATACCGGCTGTGATTTTGTAGGTTCGTTCTAAACTCATAATATCCTTCTGAATTTTCAGTTTGTTCAATGATTACTGAACATTCAGGGTATAAAAAAAGTTCAAAACGTTTTGAACTACTATAAACCTTCTACAGCTTCAGTTTGAAAAATCCGGAAGAGTTTGAAAAATCTTGAGATTCATTTGCGGATTGGTACGTCAAATGGCGGGAAACGTTTAGAGAAAGGATTTTACCTTAGCCCGAAACCGCAACTCACCCTAGACACAGATCTTGCACGTTTAGCCAAACGATCGCTTTGACCCATAGGACAATTTTGGATCTGGACATTCGATCAGGGGGCACCCCGACTGAGCGGCTACAAAGTAAGACCCCAAAGCCATTAATCTCAACCGATTTAAAAACTGGCACACTCTTAGCCGCCACTTTTTGTTTTCAAAAGTAAGAGACTCAAACGCTGCAAAAGTCCGATCTGGCTTGCTACTGCCAATCCATACCGCGCTCTTTAGGCAAGATCCGGCGTAACGTAAAAATATCAGTATTTTTTAGTTCTTCCAGGTGGGCAGTCCAATCTTGCCAGCCATCGTAGGGGGCCGCCACGAACTTGCCGGTGATGCCATTGGCCTGATCAGATGCTAAGAAAGCCGCCGCCGCCGCTCCTACGTAAGGGGAAACACCACCTTTTTCAATTTCCGCTTTAGTTCGCTGCAAATAGTCTTCCCCTGCCAGTTCACCTGCTTTCAAAGTTTGCTGATGTAAGCGAGTAACAACAAAGCCAGGAGCAACGCAGTTGATTTCGATATTGTGAGGTGCCATCTCTTGAGCGATCGTCTCGGTGAAACGGACTACGCCAACTTTACTACAGGCATAGGCAGAGTAGTTGGGGAAGGGGTAGGCAGCACCACCGCCTGAGAACAGGACAATCCGACCACCGCCAGTATTTTGAAACCGTAGGCAAGCTTGGCGGGTCATCAAGACCGCACCAAACAGATTGACCTGAATCGTATTGAACCACTCAGTGGGATCAACTTGGGTTAGGCTACCAATTGGACCTAAAATTCCGGCAGCGTGGATCACGGCACTCAGAGGACCAAAGTGAGATTCGACTGCATCTAAAGCAGCATCGACTTGATCTTGCTGGGTCACATCCGCCGCAATGCTGGACACGGAGCTGTAGCCTTGGGAATGCAGATGGCTCACTGCTGCTTCCAAGTCGGCAGCATTGCGGGCGCAAATCATCACCTTCGCACCTGCTTTCAGGCAAGTTTCTGCAGTCGCGTAGCCGATGCCCAAACTGCCACCCGTGACCAAGATTGTTTTGCCAGCTAAATCCGTTTCTGCAGCCATTGCCTTAATCCTTGTATCCTACAGGAAATGCCGAAACGCCAAAGCGGCGATCGACCAGGGGGCTCAACATAAACCAGGGCAGCAACCGCTCCCACCAGCAGGTTTGTTTCAAGCCGAGATTCTTCAGCACTTTGAAACGAATGACCTCTGTGAATCCTTTGGAATAACGGATTGGCTGGGCACGAAAACCAACATTAGTCAAAGCATATTCCAGCGTGGCGGGTTCGTAGAAACTGATGTGAATTTCAGGAACCACATAGCCCCACTCCGTTAGGCAATCGCGATATCGAGTCGCATTACCCGTCGTGTAGAAGAACACACCACCCGGTTTCAGCAAACCAAACAGCTGCTTCAACACCCCGATCGGATCATCTACATGTTCCAGCACCTCGATCGCCGTGATCACGTCATAGCAATTTGCCTGCGCTGCTAAAGCATCCGCCGTCAGAATTGGAATACCCTGACTCCGGGCAATATCGGCGATCGCCCCTTCCTCAAATCCAACGATGTCACAGCCCTGATACGATTTTACCCAGCGCACCAGACCACCATTACCACAGCCGAAGTCTAACCATTTTGTATCAAGGCTAAGCGGCTGCAGCTGCGAGATAATTTCAGTAATCCCATGCCATTCATAGCGGCGGATAGTTTGCTTCGGCCGCTCTAGTTCACCGAAATAATCCGTCAGCGGATCGGCTCCTTGCCCCTTGTAATAGTCCAGCGTATAGATCTGGTCGTAATCGGTGCTGGGATTGCCGACAAAGGCAAAGCTGCAATGGGGACAACGATACAGCACATAGTCCTGCAATCGCCATTTTCCCCGTTTCACTCCCACTTTGGGTGAAGGTGTAGCGCAAATCCGACAGGCTAAGGCATCGGAATGAACTGTTTGGAAGCCGTCTACGTGCACCATAGATTATTGCTAAGAGTATTGCCTAGAGGCGATCGGCTGCCGGATCGAGTTGCCATGAAAGGCAAAAGTATCATTTCGAGAAACATCTGCCACCACTTTCGCCCCTTCGGGTTCGATCGTGTAATGCAGGCGCGGCATTTTTTGAGCTTCCATGAATTGCTCTAGTTTCTTATGATCTTTGTTGCAGTAGAGCATCAAGAAGCCGCCACCGCCTGCGCCAATGATCTTGCCACCCAGCACATTATAGTTTTGCCGGACTTCATCATAGATTTGATCCACTTTGGTAAGCGTGATCCGTGCCGAGAGCTGCTTTTTAAAGCGCCAGTGCTCGTCTAGCATGGTGCCCCAAGCGTCAAAATCTTCTGCCTCAATCGCTCCCAAAATTCGGTAGCCCAGATCCTTAATATGCGTCAGGCTGTTGGCAACCACGTCGTGCTGAGGGGCTGCCGCTTGCATGGCGCTATTTTGGTCTGACAGCACTGCTACCGCATCGCGCCGGAAACCAGTGTAATAGATGTGAGTATTGGCAACAAACTCGGCGATCGCGCTCGTGTCCATGCTGACCGCCTTGACGGTGACTTTGCCGTCTTTGGCAATTTCCAGCACCGTCAGACCCCCAAACGCTGCCATGTACTGATCCTGCTTACCAATCCCTTTTTTAAGGATGTTCAATTCAATGTCGCAGGCTTCTTCTGCTAACGCTTGCAGCGAAACATAATCGCGCCGATAGTGGTGCAGTGCCGTTAGCAAGCCAATTAGGTAACAGCTTGAAGAACCTAATCCAGTTCCGGCAGGCAGATCTGCCATCGAGGAAATTTCCATTTTGTCCTCAATACCATGGTAGCGAAGCGCCTCCCGCGCCAGCTCATGCTGCAACTCCGAGACATGAAACACGGTCTCGCTTTGAGTGTAATGGAGGCGGATCATCCGATCGATCGTTGGCGGGTTGATCATCACATACATATACTGGGTGATGCCCATCGCAAAGATGAACCCGCCATGTTTTTCGTAGTAGGAGGGCAGGTCGGTGCCGCCACCCCCCAAAGTCACTCGAAACGGTGTGCGCGTGATGATCATGCTAGTTTAATCTGCTCAGATTCAATGAAGGACATAGCTTTGGCATAGCTTTCGGGAGTATCTAATCCTAAGCAATAGCCATCAATCAGATGACCTTGCAGATAATACCCTTCCGCCAGCAGCTTCGGAAATAAATTTCGGGCAAAGTCATAAAACGTGTGAGGCGGGATCAGATCCAAAATCTCCGGCTCCAGCAAATATACTGCCGCATTGATCAGCGTCGAATGGGGCGTTTCTCCGGCTCCCGTTTCCACAAATTCGGTAATCCGGTTTTGGTCATCCATCAGGACATGCCCACCCGCGATCGCCGTATGGAAATGGGTGTTTTGATCAAACAGGGCGATCGTCACATCAGCGTTAGGATTTTTGTGGGCATTAAACAATTTCTGGAGATCAAACCGCACCAGGCTATCGCCATAGACAACCAACGTCGCGCCTTTCCAATGAGATTCCAGATTTTTATAAGCGCCTGCCGTACCCAAAATTTCAGGTTCTAGTGCATAAGAGATCTTTAAACCCAGCTGTGACCCATCCCCGATCGCCTGTTGAATGTCTTCAGGGCGATAGTGCAGATTAATCCAAACCGAGCTAATTCCAGATTGCGCTAACCAAGACAGATTGTGCTCTAAGATCGTTCGTCCTTGGACAACGAGCAGTGGCTTCGGTATACCTGCCGCAATCGGCTGGATGCGCGTACTCTTACCTGCAGCTAAGACAAGCACTCCTAGTTTTTCTTGCATATCCATCATTCTTGACCTTTTCCCGAAAAAACAGTTCCAGGAAGCCGTTTTGGAGTTGCCATAGCAATCAGAGAGGTCCCAGTAAAGAGCGGAATCTTAGCTTCTAACGCTAACAAAAGTTTGAGCAGCTTTGTTACCCAAGATTCTTTGCCCGGCTCCCCGATGGGGTAGGGCTTGCGGAGCCAGCAGCTATAAAGCAGGGCGATCGGGATTAAGATGGCAGCAAAATATCGGCACTTTTGAACTTCAAAGTACTGAAACAACTTGCGGGTTAAATTGCTTTTGTTGTAGCGACGGTAGTGTGCCAATTGCTCATCGTGGTAGCCAAACAGCGCTTGCAGAGCTGGAACAGAAATACAGAGAACGCCGTTCAGTTTCAGCAAGCCGGCCAGTTTTTTCATTGCCGCCAGA